>JACQYG010000324.1 GCA_016208345.1 Chloroflexota bacterium | reverse complement strand
GTACGTAACTCCGCCTGCACCGTTGGCGTCACCGGGTTGGTGGCGAAGCGCACTGCCATGCCCTGGGGGACCCTGGGCACGGAAAGGGTCACCGGGAGGTTGAAGCCATTCAGCGCGGTAACGGTGACCTTGTAGGTCGCCGCGTTCCCCGCTGACACCGCCTGCTCGGCCGGCGAGATGCTCAACGAAAAATCCGGCTGGGCCGCCTGGCCACTGCCCGAAGCCACAACGAGCGGCGGCTCAGTCACCTCCGGCGGTGACGTGCCCCCAACCCTGGGTAGCAGCCCCATCAGGGAAAAGGCCGCTCCAAGAACGGCCAGGGCCACCACCACGTTCTTGAGCGCCCCTGGTGCCCATTGCCAGATGTTCTTCATGGCCCTTACTCCGTCTTGCTTGAGACATCGGTTGGCATAAGAAGATGGGTTGCTGAGCGTTCCCGTCCAGCAACCCATCCAGATGCGCTAGAGAATACGCGCCTACGGCGTCAGCCCCCACTTCTTTTGCAGCTCCAGGAGCTTGCCCGAATCCTTGAGCTTCTTCAAGGAAGCGTTGATCTTGTCCAGGAGGGCCTTGTCCTCCGGGCGTACGCCGATGCCGTAGAATTCCTCGGTAAATACCTTGCCCACCAGCTTCAGCTTGGCATTGGGGTTAGAGGCCACATAGTCGGCCGAAATGGGGGCATCGTTGATCACCACGTCCAGGCGGCCTAGCGTCAGGTCCTGGAAGGCCAGGGTGATATCTTCGTAGCTCTTCACCGTGGCGCCAACCTTGGCCGCGATCTTCTTGCCCTCCATCTCACCGGTGGTGCCCAACTGCACGCCGATCTTGTGGCCCTTGGCGATGGTATCCGGGCCGGTGATGACGGTATTATCTGCCTTAACCGCGCAGATCTGGCCGGCGTTGATGTAGGGCTCGGAGAACGCCACCTGCTTCTTGCGCTCCTCAGTGATGGTCACCGAGGAGACGATGACGTCGTACTTCTTGGCCAAAAGCCCGGCGAAAATGCCGTCGAAGTTGATGTTGACGTACTCGGGCTTGGCCCCCAGGTCCTTGGCGATGAGCTCGAACATGTCGATGTCAAAGCCCTTGAATTCCTTGGTCTTCTCGTCCACGAATTCCATGGGCTTGAACGTCGCATCCGTGCCCACCTTGATCGGGAGCGGGGTCGGGGTAGGTGGCACCGGCGTGGCGGTGGGCAGGACCGGCGTGGCGGTGGGGGCAGGCTTGGTCGGCGTGGGAGGAACCGGGGTCGGGGTCGGGCCGCAGCCTGCCAGGCCGATCAGCAAAGTGCCGATGACGATGAAAGCGGTCAACACCAAGAAGTTCACTTGTCTCTGCATTCCAAATCACCTCCTCTCTTTTGCAGATACGAGGGTGCAGATACGAGGGAGACGATGGCAGCGAACTCCCCGGTGAGTTCACCACCTGCCATAGGCCTTGCGCCTCAGTGGGCGTAATATACAGCATGGGGGGCACGATGTCAAGGATTTGCACCGGCGGTGCGTTTATGCTATAATACCGTGCACGCTGGGTTAGCCGCCCAATCACGTTGGGCGGGGGGCCTGGTGGCCGGCGCCACCAACGCCAGCACCACCAACGAAGAGGCGATGCGGGAGATAGCTCATATTCATATTCTAAAAAGAGAGGAGGTTGATGGATGCCCCTACAGAAGCTCGAGAAAGAGACCATCATCAACCAATACCGCATACACCAGACTGATACCGGCTCGCCCGAGGTTCAGGTGGCTCTCTTGACCACGCGCATCAACCAACTGGTAGAGCACCTGAAGGTGCACAAGCATGACAATCATTCAAGGCGTGGCTTATTGAAACTGGTGGGGCAGCGCCGGCGTCACCTGGTCTACCTTAGCCAAAAGAACACCGAACGCTACAAAGACGTGGTGGCCCGCCTGGGTTTGCGGAAATAGACTCTCGAGCGAGGCTCCCTCGCTCGACGTTTTTTATGTGGCCCCTGAACATCGTCTCTTTGATGCGCTGGGGCCCAGGCAGCGTAATGAGGGACAGGCTTGGGGATTAGGGATTGTGCACCTGCCGAGGCAGCTCGCAATCTCAAGGCAGGCCAAAAGAGCCACCAGTGCACAGCCCCTAAGCTCCAAACCCGCCCCTCCAAGACCTGCTAAGAGCGGCGCGTGGGCATTTGCGTGTCTTTTGCTCACGGCGCATAGCAAATTGGAGGAATTCTGGCAAAATGGTACAACGATTCGAAACCACCATTGGCGGGAGAACCCTTTCCCTGGAGACTGGCCGCATGGCGGAACAGGCCGACGGAGCGGTCTTGGTCAGATACGGCGACACGATGATCCTGGCCACCGCGGTGGCCGCCGACGAGCCCCGGGAGGGGGTGGACTTCTTCCCCCTGACAGTGGACTACGAGGAGAGGTTATACGCTGCTGGCAAGATCCCGGGGGCCTTTCATCGACGGGAGGGACGTCCCAGCGAACAGGCCATCCTCACCTGCCGGTTAGCGGACCGGCCCCTGCGCCCCCTCTTTCCCAAAGGTTTTCGCAACGACGTGCAGGTGGTGATCACGGCCCTCTCCGCTGACCAGGAGAATGAGCCGGATATCCTGACCATCATCGGCGCCTCCGCTGCCCTGACTATCTCGGACATACCCTTCAACGGCCCGGTGGGGGCGGTGCGCGTGGGCCACATCGACGGCCAACTGGTCTTGAACCCCCTGGCCTCTCAGATGATGCAGAGCACGCTGGACCTGAAGGTCGCCGGCACCGCCGATGCCATCATGATGGTGGAGGCCGGAGCCAACCAGGTCTCTGAGGAGCTGATGCTGGAGGCCCTTAAGCTTGCCCACCAGGAGATTCAAGGCATCGTCCGCCTTCAGGAGAGCATGGCGGCCCAGGTGGGCAAGCCCAAACGCCAGTTCACGGTCTACGAGCCTCGGCCAGAGGCCATTGCTGCCGGGCGCCAGTACCTGGGAGACAAACTGGCTCTGGCCATAAACCAGGGCGACAAGGCCGAACGGGAGCGGCTCCTGGCGGAGCTAAAGGCCGGCCTGATCGCAGCCTTGTCCGACCGCTACGCCGAGCAAGATCTTCTGACGGTCTTCGACGAGGAGGTCAAGGCACTGGTCCGCTCTAAAATACTGAGCACGGGCCTCCGCCCGGATGGCCGGGACCCGGTCACCATTCGCCCTATCTCTTGTGAGGTGGGCCTCTTGCCCCGAACTCATGGCTCGGGGCTGTTCACCCGGGGCCAAACACAGGTGCTGACCATTGCCACCCTGGGCTCGGTGGCAGACGAGCAGGAGCTGGACGGCCTGGGCCTGATTGAGTCCAAGCGCTATCTACACCACTATAACATGCCTCCCTTCTCCACCGGCGAGGCCCGGCCGCTGCGAGGCCCCGGCCGGCGGGAGATCGGCCACGGCGCCCTGGCCGAGAGGGCACTGCTGCCCGTCCTCCCGGAGGAGGACGTTTTCCCCTATACCATCCGCCTGGTCTCCGAGGCGCTGTCCTCCAACGGCTCCACCTCCATGGCCAGCGTGTGTGGCAGCACCCTGGCTCTCATGGACGCCGGAGTTCCCATCAAGGCACCAGTGGCCGGCATAGCCATGGGCCTGATCATCGGAGGGGACGGCGCCTATACTGTGCTCACCGACATCCAGGGGATCGAGGATGCCCTGGGCGACATGGATTTCAAGGTCGCCGGCACCGCCGATGGGATCACTGCCCTCCAGATGGACATCAAGGTCAAAGGTGTCACCCCCGAGATCATGGACAAGGCTCTGGCCCAGGCCAAAGAGGCGCGACTCTTCATACTACAAAAGATGTTGGCCGCTTTCGACAAGGCCCGGCCGGAGCTTTCGCCGTATGCCCCGCGCATCACTCGCATCAAGATCAACCCGGAAAAGATCGGCACGGTCATCGGCCCGGGGGGCAAGATGATCCGCAGCATCCAGGAGGAAACCAAGGCCGAGGTGGAGATCGAAGACGACGGAACGGTCATCATCGCTGCGGTGGATGGAGCCGCTGCTGAGAAGGCCGTGGCCATGATCCGGGCTTTGACCGAGGAAGTGGAGATCGGCAAGATCTACTTGGGCAAGGTGAAACGGCTCATGGACTTCGGGGCCTTCGTGGAGGTCTTGCCCGGCAAAGAGGGCCTGGTGCATATCTCCCAGTTGGCAGATTACCGGGTCGCCAGAGTGGAGGATGCGGTGAAGGTGGGCGACGAAATCATGGTCATGGTCACTGAGATCGACAGCCAGGGGCGGATCAACCTTTCGCGAAAGGCCGTCCTGGAGGGGACTGGCCCGGAACAGGCACGGGTGGAGCGAAGGCCAGCGGGCCGTGTGGAGAGGGCCATGGCCATTCCCCACGAACGACGAGGCCTTGGCGAGCGTCGACCCGGCCCGCCCAGGCGTCCCTTTACGCCATCCCGCGAGCCCGAGCCACCCAGGGAGCCGCCCAAACACCCGTTTGGGCGCAAGTGGTAGAGCACATTGAATCACCACCGGGGCCGGTCCATAGGACCCACCCTGGTGCCCATCCAGCGCCATTGGGTCGAGGAAAACCTAAGTGACCGGGTGTTCCGAGAGCCTGTGGCCAACAGGAGGGCAGGCTTTTGAAGAGCTACACCGTCGCCATCGTGGGCGCTGCGGGCCTGGTGGGTCAGGAATTCATCAAGATCCTCCAGCAACGCCAGTTCCCCCTGGGAAACCTCCGGCTCTTCACCACCGACCGCTCGGCGGGCAAGAAGGTATCCTTCAGCTACCAGGACGTTCTCCTGGAGGAGCTCCATTCCAGCTCGTTCAAACATGTAGACCTGGCCCTATTCTCGGCCGGAGCAGAGGCCTCCTGCCATTTCGTCCCCGTGGCGATGAAAGACGGCGCGGTGGTCCTGGATACCACCGCCGCTTTCCGTCTGGAGGAAGGTGTGCCCCTTGTGGTGCCCGAGATCAACCCCCAAGACCTAAGGCGCCACTCGGGGCTTATCGCCAACCCGTGCTGCATAGCTATTCAGATAGCGATGGCGCTCTTCCCTATACACCGAGTGAACCCGGTCCGGCGCGTCATCGTGGACAGCTATCAGGCGGTCTCGGGGAGCGGCGCTTCGGCTATGGAAGAGCTCTCCCTTCAGGCTCGCCTGATCCTGGAGGGGAAGAACGTCATTCCCCACATCTACCCCCACCAGATTGCCTTCAACCTCTTGCCGGAGATCGACGTCTTCCTGGACAATGGCTATTCCAAAGAGGAATGGAGGATCGTGCGGGAAACCCGCAAGATCATGCATGCCCCGGAGATTGCTATCTCGGCCACGGCGGTACGAGTGCCCGTCTACATCGGCTATTCGGCCGCGTTACACGTGGAGTTCTCGAGCAGGATCACCCCAGAGGAGGCCCGGGGCATCCTGGGGGCGTCCCCCGGAGTCCGCATCCTGGATGACCCCTCGGTCAGCCTGTATCCGCAACCCTGGGTGGCAGCGGGCCAGGACGACGTGTTTGTGGGGCGGATCAGGGAGGACATCTCCCTCCCCAACGGCCTGGCGCTCTGGGTTGTCACCGACAACGTGCGCAAGGGCACAGCCCTCAACGCCGTTCAGATCGCCGAGACATTAATAGAGCAGGGTTGGCTATAACCGCGGGTCTCACCAGGAGTGCAGCGGGGGCTAAGATGGGTTGCCGTTCTTGGCCCATTTTTTACGACTGTCGCAAACCATGCCCAGAACGACGAATTGGATCTTTTTCTTAATGAGTGGCTAATAAAGGCCTTGTCTCGCTCCAGCATTCCTCCTGAGAATCAGATGCCCGAGATGCCAATGACCGGGAAATTCAGCGCTACCACCCGCCGCTGGGTCCTGGCCGGGCTGGCAGTAGGCGGCGCGGTGGCCCTCTATACCGTCCGCGAGCTCTTGGTGCCCTTTACGCTGGCAGTACTCCTGGCCTATCTCCTGAACCCCCTGGTTGTCTTCACTGCCAGGGTCACAAAGCGCTCACGGACCTCGGCCGTGGCCCTGGTGTACCTCGCCCTCTTGGCTGCCCTGGTCTTGGCCTTGGTGCTCCTCATTCCCACCCTGGTACGACAGATAAGAGCCATTGACCTGGACTTGAACAGCATGTCGGCCCAGCTCCGCGATTTCACCGCAGCCCACCGGCAGGTGGAGCTCTTCGGGTTTTCCCTTGACCTTTTCAGCCTGTACGGCGAGCTGCAGGGCACCATGCACTCGGCATTCTCCTTTTTGTTGGCCAAGACCGGCGGCGTCCTGGTCGGGGTGGCTTCGTCCATGGCCTGGTTTCTCTTGATCCTGATCGCGACCTTCTACCTGCTCAAGGACGCTGATTCCATCAGGGCCTATCTCCTGGGCCTGGTCCCTGAGGGGCGCCAGGATGTGCTCGACATTGCCCAGGGGGTCAACGCCATCCTCAGCGCGTACCTGCGTGGGCGTCTGGTCTTGTGCATGGTGATCGGGGTGGTTACCTGGGCGACGATGGCCCTGGTGGGCCTCCCCAATGCCCTGCTCATGGGACTCATCGCCGGGGCCCTGGAGATCATCCCCAACCTGGGGCCGGTGTTGGCGACTATCCCCGCGGTGCTCATCGCCCTTTACCAGGGTTCCGCCCACGTCCCTATTTCTAGCCCCTGGTTTGCCCTGGTTGTTCTGGGCCTTTACACGCTGATTCAGCAACTCGAAAACGCTTTCCTGGTGCCCAAGATCATCGGCGAAAGCGTTAACCTGCACCCACTGGTGGTTCTCTTTGGCATCCTGGCGGGGGCCAGCCTGGCCGGGGTAGTGGGAATATTCTTGGCCGTGCCGGCCATCGCTACCGGCCGCATCCTGGCCAGCTACCTGTTCAAGAAGCTGGCCTAGCCCTATGCGGGAGGTTCACGCCATGAATGACCTGTTCCTCGGGACGGACCTCATCTTGCACGCCAAAGATCACTCCATCGACTTCGTCTTCCAAGGGAAGCCTCTTCTTTCGGGCGTCACCGCAGGGCTCAGCTTCCGGGTCGATGACGATGTCCGCAAGCTGGTTCTAGGCCAGGTCACCACATCCTATCAACTGGGAAAGAAGGAGTTGGTGGTCCAAAACGAGGACGGCGATTTGGTGTCGCGTTGGCATGTGGAACTCAAAGATCCGCTGATTTTCTGGCTGGAAGCCAAGAACCGCGGCGCCAAGACAGTGCAAATCGATCAACTGGGGCCCTTGATCGTTGAGGGCAGCCTTGAGAGCACCCTTGGGCTTGGTGGCCAGATTACCGGCTGGAGGTTTTATCAAAACGGCTGGCAATCCTGGTCGCCTGCTTTTGTCCGTCATCTGGGCGACGGACTTTATGTGGAGTCTGGCAGTGCCCACTACCGGTCTAAGCATCTGCCCCATGGCTCATCAGGGGAGAGCTTCGCCAGTGAGTGGTTTACCGTAATTGCCTCGGACGAAGGCGGGCCAGCCCTGTTGGCCGGTTTTGTGTCCATGGCT
>JACQYG010000306.1 GCA_016208345.1 Chloroflexota bacterium | reverse complement strand
GGCCCTTGATCGTTGAGGGAGCCCCCGAGAGCACCCTTGGGTCCGGTGGCCAGATTACCGGCTGGAGGTTTTATCAAAACGGCTGGCAATCCTGGTCGCCCGCTTTTGTCCGTCATCTGGGCGATGGGCTTTATGTGGAGTCTGGCAGTGCCGACTACCGGTCCAAGCATCTGCCCCACGGCTCATCAGGGGAGAGCTTCGCCAGTGAGTGGTTTACCGTAATTGCCTCGGACGAAGGCGGGCCGGCCCTGTTGGCTGGTTTTGTGTCCATGGCTGATCAACTGGCCGAGATACGCCTGAGCGTTGACTCCAAAAGCAATTCGATCAACTTGCAGGCCCTGTGCCATGCCGATGCGGTGACCCTGGCCCCTGGGGAGTCGCTGCAGTCAGAAAGGCTGGCCGTGAAGGCGGGCAAATCACCTCATGCCCTGCTTGAAAGCTATGCCGGCCTCGTGCAAGGGATCATGGATGCCAGGGCCGTAGGCCAGGTGCCCACGGGCTGGTGCACCTGGTATTACTACTACGGTGAGAATACCGCCGAGGACGTCCTGGCCAACATGGAGCGCATCAGGCAATTGAAGCTGCCGCTGGAGTACATCCTCATCGACGATGGCTACCAGGCGGACATCGGCGATTGGCTCGAGCCCAACGAGAAGTATCCTCAGGGTATGAAGTGGCTGGCCGACCAGATCGTGGCCCGGGGCTTCAAGCCGGGGATCTGGCTGGCGCCCTTCAGCGTCACCGCCGCCTCCCATCTATATGCCACACACCCCGACTGGATAATCCACGATAGCCAGGGGGAACCGGTCCTAGCCCTCCAGAACTGGGGCACCGACGTCTACGGCCTGGATTGTACCCACCCGGAGGTGCAGGCATGGCTGAGAGAGCTCTTTCGCGTCATGAGCCAGGAGTGGGGCTATCAGCTTTTCAAGATCGACTTCGTCTACTCAGCCGCACTGGAGGGGGTACGCTTCGACGCCCGGGCCACCCGGGCCCAGGCCTTCCGCCTTGGCCTGAGGACAATCCGGGAGGCCATTGGCGATCGCTTCCTCTTGGGCTGCGGCGCGCCCCTGGGGCCCTCGGTGGGCCTGGTGGACGGCATGCGCATCGGACCCGACGTGGCAGTCAACTGGCACCCCTTCTGGCAGGACCTGACCATGCCCTCGGCCGAGAACGGCGGCCGGAATGCCATCGCTCGCTATTTCCTGCATGGAAAGCTCTGGGCCAATGACCCCGACTGTCTGGTGGCTCGCCGCCGGGATAACCAGTCCGACCTGACCCTGGGCCAGGTCCGAACCATAGCCACCATCATCGGCCTTTCAGGAGGAATGGTCCTGGCCAGCGACAATTTTCCCACCCTGGCTGCGTGCCGCCAACGTGTGTTGCAACAGCTCCTGCCGCCCTTGGGCCAGGCTGCCGTGCCGGTGGACCTCTTCCAGAACGAGTCCCCGGAGCTCTTGGTGCTACCCATCGCGACCGATTTTGCAGAATGGCTGATCGTCGCCTCCATCAACTGGACCGACCATACCAGGAAGACCACATTGCGGGTCAACGAACTGATGGGTCAACGAGTCAGTGAGGGGGTCAGCCATGATGCCCCTCACCCATCCCTTTACCACGCCTTTGACTTCTGGTCCGAGCGTTATCTGGGAATAGTGGGTGAGAAGCTGGTGCTGCACAACCACCTGCCCCATTCCCCCAAGGTTATATTGCTGAAACCAACAAGCCCGGAGCCGGAACTACTGGCCTCCACCTTCCACATCAGCCAGGGCGGGAGAGAGGTGAAACGGCTGACCCGTTCGCCAGGAAAGCTCACCCTGGAGATGGAGAAGCCCGGCTCTCAATTCGGCCGGCTTTACTTCACCGTCCCATCTCCTTACCGGGTAACCGGCTGCCGGCTGAACGGCCGCCGCCGTCCCTGGCAATCGGTGGCCGGAGGCGTCGTGGCCCTGGGCTTCTGCCTGCAGGGGTCCGCCGTGGTTGAGATCGAGTGGAAGGGGAGGTCTTAACCGGCTCGTTGCACCATCCTAACCCTTAACCATCCCCAGGCTACAACATACCTCGTCGAACTCGATTTCCAGGCCCAGGGATTGGGCATGAGCGATGGCCCCTTCACCGGGATAGGCCAGGGCCGTGGCCCCAGCCTCGACGGCTATCCGCTCCATCGCTGCCCCGGCCGGGCCAGAGGGACGGGCACAGCCGAGGGCCACCGGGGTCCGGGGGTTGAGCAACCGGGCCAGAGCAACCAGCCGGCCCACGACCTGGGGCGTCGGCGGCGGAGAGGCCTGCATAGGAGTACCAGGAAGTGGATTCAGCGCCACCAAGACGATGACGTCTGCTCCGACCTCGCGGATC
Organism: Chloroflexota bacterium; assembly: GCA_016208345.1. Lineage (GTDB taxonomy): Bacteria > Chloroflexota > DTOL01 > DTOL01 > JACQYG01 > JACQYG01. Next base: position 3,433 of record JACQYG010000306.1, on the reverse strand, counting down.
AGGGACAGGGCCGTGAGTTCTCCGCGCACCTGGCCAAAGTGCAGACCGATGACTACGTGAGGCACGACACAGAGCCCCGCCCCTTTGGCCGCAGCCAGAGAGGCGGCGTAATCGGCGGGCGTCTTGTGCAGGTGGCGCACCTGTTTAATAGTCTTAGCATCGCCGATCACGTCCAGGAGCGCCTGATCCACGCCAGCATCTTTCAGGCCACGGGCGGCGGCTGTGTCCAGGAGGCCGGTATGGACGATGACCTTCAGCCCCTTCTCCTTGACGTAGGCGATGGCCTCGAAGTAGCCATCCACGGGCACCTGACCCTGGCTATTAGCTCCACCGCTCAGGAGCAGGCCCCGGCAGCCCTTTGCCACCAGTTCATCGGCCAGTGCCCGTAATGCCCCAGGGGTAGTGGCTGGATGCATAGCGGCAAGGAGTTCCCCCCGGCAGTGTTCACAGCGCAAGGCGCAGGCTCGGCCCGTCAGGCTCACGCCTGCGAAGCGGTGGGGCGTGTTGCGAAAGCCCTCCACCTCGTAGTGCCTGGCTCCTGGCACGGCCAGCTTCAGCCGGGGCGGAAAGTTTGCCTGGCGCAGCGCCCAGGACTCAGCCAGGAGCTCGTTCAGGGGACGGCGGTAAAGCGCCTCGATCTCAGCCAGACTCATTCCGCCAGGCCCTCTCGCAGTTGCCACCGGATGAGGGCGATGTCCTCGACCTCCGGAGGGAAGGGATAGTTGCGTAGAGGTTGGGATGGGCGCTCGTTCCCGAAAGGGCGGTTACAGGCCACCTGGCCGTCCTCACCGGGGCAACCCGAGGTCATGAAGGCTGTCCCCTCAGCGATAATCTCGTCCACCTCGCCCACCCCGAAGTTCGCTACCTGGCCGGCCCGGTTAAAGGCCATCCTCTCGGTCCGGGCCAGACCCTGGTTGATGAGATAGCGGGCCAGTTGCACCCGGCGATACTGCCCGTACAATGGCTGGGGACAGGCAGCCAAGGCCGTGCCCGCCTCAGGGAAGAAGCTGAAGAGATGGGTATGTGCCCCCAGGTCATGGGCTCGGGCTTCGGCCAACATCTGGCGAGGCTCCGGGAGCATGGTGGGCGAGATAAGGACGCTGATCGGCAGAGGGAGTTCCGCCCGCAGGGCCCTGACCACCGTGTTCATATCGGCAAAGGCCCTACGGTGGGTGATCATGGAGACGCAAGCACGCTTCAGTTGCCCGCCCAGGCCTTTAGCTCGCTCGATGAGCTCCGCAAGCGGATAAGCCGGCCACCGCACCCGGATGAAGGTGCGTTCGGCCTTCGGCGGGAGTTCCCGCCCCCGGGCCAGGCCGCAGTAGGCGCAGCGCCCCATGCAGCCGTCGGCGTAGGTGAGGAGCAGGTTGAGGCCAGTGAGCCTGGCGTCGCGGCGGAAACGTCCCGGTATGAGTCCCAGGGTGATGGCCGCCGCCAAGCTCGTCTGAACGTATTCGGGGCTTTCCATGTGTTTTTAACCAGTAGAGAAAAGACGCCGTCCGTAGGTCGGGAAGGCCACCCAGGTCCGACGCAAACATTGGCTCAGGGTCAACGGGTCATTGTCCCAGTTATCCTCCAGAAAGCGACGCCGAGCCAGGGCGTGTTCCAAGACGGCGCCCAGGTACTCCTGCCACTCCTGCTCGTACTCTTCCAGATAACCCAGATCGCCAGATAAAGCAGCCTTGGCGGCCGCCTCTCCGGCCAGGCGTCCGCTCAGGCAGGCATGGGCGATGCCGGCTCCCGTGATGGGATGTGTGTGCCCGGCGGCGTCGCCAGCCAGGACGATATTCCCCCGCCAGGTAGGTTCAACTGGCCCCCCGCAAGGGACGAGGCCGCTGGTGCGACCGAGGATGGCCGAGGGCCGGATTGCCAGCCTATCCAACAGATGCGCCAGAGCTTTCCTGAGGCCGCGCCGGAACTCGTGCCTCACTCCCACACCCACGTTGGCCGTGTCGCCCTTGGGAAAGAGCCAGCCGTAACCACCGGGATAAACATGGTCGAAATAGACGTGGGTGGCTGACAGAGGCCCCGAAAGCCTCACCTGGCACTGGGCAGCGATGACGAAGGCACGGTTGGCCGCCCCGATCCAATGCCCTACGGTTGAGGTCGGCCCGTCGGCCCCGATGATGACTGTGGCCCCCACCTCGCGGGCCTTTCCCTCCTCTCGCACTAACAGGCCCTGCTTAGTGCGCTCCACGGCCCGGGCCGAGAGGCGGATTTCGGCCCCGGCGCACCGGGCGGCCTGGGCCAGATGCCGGTCAAAGCAGGCCCGGTCGAGGACGTAACCGGCGGCAGGGGTTTCAGCTACCTCGCCGTCGGGCAGGTGGGCCTGCATGAACTGAATGGTCTGGGCCACACAGGCCGGTGACCAGGGCACTTCCAAGGCCAGTTGTCGGGGCACGTACTCAGCGCAGCGCACGGGCTCGCCGAACTCCTTGCGCTCGTCCAGGAGGAGCACCCGCGCCCTCGCCTGGGCCGCAACCAGCGCCGCCCTGCTACCCGCCAGGCCGGCCCCCACCACCACGACATCATAGGATTCTATCGGGGCCATCGCCTTCCTACACTATCGGCCATCATCTATCAGGTGCTCCACCACCTGCTCCAGAAGCTTCAGGTTCAGCTCGGTCTGACCCTCGTACTCTCCCCGGTGAGCCTTCTCCTCCTGTCCCAGGTCGTAGCAAGTGGAGCTATCCAGATCCACCAGAATGCCGGGGAGTCCAATGCGCTCGAAGTCGGCGCGGTGTTTGGCGTAGAAAGCCTCGCAGCAGGAGCCAACAAAGGCGCGGACGCCCCCCTTTTGCAGGCCAGCAAGCTCCTTTTCCAGCATCTCGTAGTTCTGGATGGTGATGGGTGTGAGGCCATGCCGTTCGGCCAGGGCATAGGCCTGGCCCACGCTGCACAGGCCGCAGCGGTCGCACCCGTTGCTGTAGCGGAGGCTGCACTCCGGCAGCTTGGCACAGTACGGCAGGAGCAGCGCCCCAGGCCGCTCCATCTCCTCCAAAGGCCCACCTGTAGTGAAGAGGTTATTGGCCTCGGCAGCGCTCACCTCGAAACGGGCGGTGAAGGCTCGCTTCGTCAGGGCCTCACCGATGGTCCGAACGAAGTCGGCCGGGGTCACGCCGGGGACGACGGCTCCGCCTTCAGCGAAGAACTCCTCGACGATACGCCGTACCGCCTCTAGCTCAACGGGGGCGTCCTTCAGGCGAGCCTCCAGGTCGAAGATGGCCCGCTGGGGATAGGCGAAGAAGTCACCGGTAAGAAGCGCCTGCCGGATGCGCCCTGCGGCCCCATCCACCACCAAGGAGGCGCGGATGAGCCCGCCCTGGGCCTTGCAGAGGCCTCGCAGCTCCTGGTGGGTGGCCGGGGGTCGGCGCATGCCAAAGATCCACTCCTCCGAGCAAAAGCGCGGGAGCTGGTTGGCCAGAAGCGCCTG
>JACQYG010000319.1 GCA_016208345.1 Chloroflexota bacterium | reverse complement strand
GAGCAAACCCAGACAAGACGACCGCTGCGGTGGACGTAATCTGTGCCTTCTGCAGTGGCAAGGGAAAGGATCCCTTCGGCATTCTTTCCCCCCTGGCCACCTGCCAGGTGTGCGGTGGGACAGGGCGATGCACGCTGCGGCAACCGACGGCCCCCTGCCCCTTCTGCCGGGGCACCGGGGTGCACCCTGGCTCCCGCAACACCTGCACCACCTGCGGCGGCGTGGGCGCGGTGGAGATCCCCGATGACGCGGTGACCTGCCCCTGCTGCGGCGGGACCGGCCGGGCCGCTGACTACGCCAACTATATCTGGCCGGATAGTCCCCTGTCCTGTGGCTGTTGCGGGGGCAAAGGAGTCGTGACCTCAGAGCAGGAGGAGTGACCGATGCCGAAGGACAAAGTGGAGGTGCCCTGCGCCTTTTGCCGGGGTACAGGCCGCTCGAGGGGGGCTGTCTGCCCGGTATGCCGGGGGGCGGGGACGGTCTCCCTGTCCGCGCCGACCAGGCACTGTGCCTACTGCCGGGGGAGTGGTCTCCAGCAGCGCGGCAGCGCCCTCACCTGCGGCGTCTGCGGCGGCGTCGGCTGGGTAACGGTGGAGGAAGACGCCGTCCCCTGCCCGCCCTGCGGCGGGACGGGGGTGGAGCCGGCGGTTCTCGGCGAGAGCCAGCTCCCCTGCCTGACCTGCCGGGGCAAGGGGGTCATCTCGGCCGAGCGGGCCAAGAAGCTGCCGCCGGAGAAAAGGCGCCCACGCCGGAGAGGGCGTGGCTACGGCTCGGGGGAAGTGACCTTAGAGTATTAAACGTCCCCCATCAGCCGTCCACAGCCCGCCGCTTTTCTCTATTGAGCGGCGGTCGGCGGTCGTCCAAGCGGCGGAGCATCGAGGGAGGAAGGCTGTGTCTTGGGAAAGAAGGGTCATGGCCCAGTTCGAGGCCTATGTACGCCGGGCAGAGGCGAGGGGAGCCCGATGGAAGTCCCGGCAGCCTCCTCAAGAAGCAGCCGACGAAAAAGACCTGCGCCTGGCTGAGCAACAGCGTCGGCTGGAGGAAGAGAAAAACGGGCTGGAGAAGGAATTGGGGGAACTGGAAAGAACAAGCATCATCCGCAAGGCCGGCCTCCAGCGCCAGATCGAATGGCATGAGCGCCAGATCGAGGCCGTGAAGCGACAGCGCCAGGAGAATAGAGGCTTCGCCACAACTTTGGAATACTGATGGTGCATGGCTGATGGCCACCTGCTATCTGATTGCAGAGAAGAACCGGGTGTCTTTACTATACGCTATTTCAAAATTGGGTCGGGCTATGGTAAACTCGGGGCATGAGCCGACATGACTTGACAGTCCCGGAGACTCCCGGTGTCTGGCAGACACCGGGAGTCTCCCCTCTAGGCCTTTTGTCTGATCACTCTCATCCTGTGGTGCATTACGCGAATTTTGAAATAAGTTCTACTGTAGGGGCACGGGGGTGCATCCCTTCTCTCGCATGACCTGCACCACCTGCCGGGGGATCGGCGTCAACGAGGTGCCCAAGGATGCAACCACCTGTCCTCGCTGCGGCGGCTCGGGACGGGAGGCGGACTACGAGTACCCGGATAGCGTCCTCTCCTGCCGCTACTGTCTGGGCAAGGGGGTCGTTTCCATACGGCTCACCCGGGGCGAGCGGCGGGGTAGATAGAGGACGCAGATAAATGCAGACAAACGCGAGTTAAGAGGCTGCTGGAGACTGGCACGCAAAGCCTGAGGTGAGTTCTGACCCCAATTGAAAGGACAATGATGAGTCGGGTAAATGCGACGGTTGAAGGCCGAACCCTTTCCCTGCGCGTGGCAGAAGCTCTGCCCAAAGACGTAGGGCGGGGGCTAGTACGCCTGGATCCCCAAGACCTGGAGCGGCTGGGGGTTGACATCGGCGATGTGGTGGAGATCGCGGGCAAGCGGCTCACCGTAGCCCGGGCCATGCCCGCCTACGCTGCCCAGCGGGGTCAGGGCCTGATCCAGATGGACGGCATTCTGCGGGCCAACGCCGGTGCTGGCCTGGATGAACAGGTAACGGTGCGTCAGATCGCGGCCCAACCGGCCCGCACCGTGGTGCTAGCGCCCGACCTCATCCCTCGCCCCTCTCCTGGTAGGAGAGGGGAAGGGGGAGAGGTGGCCCGCTACCTGGCCCGCCTGCTGGAGGGCATCCCTGTTACTTCCGGCGACCAGGTGCGTGTCAATCTCTTCGGCACCCGCACCCAGAATTTCACCGTCTCCCAGACGATCCCCGCTGGCCCGGTGCTTATTGGCCTGTCCACGATCATCCGCATTGAAGGCCAGGCCGCCGGACGAGGGCGGGGCGCCATCACCTACGAGGACATCGGCGGGCTGCACCGGGAGATCCGCCGCATTCGAGAGATGATCGAGCTGCCCCTGCGCTACCCGGAGGTCTTTGAGCGGCTGGGCATTGACCCGCCCAAAGGGGTACTGCTCCATGGACCGCCCGGCTGTGGCAAGACCCTCATCGCCCGGGCCGTAGCCCAGGAGACCAGCGCCCATTTCGTCCACGTCAACGGGCCGGAGATCATTGACAAGTGGTACGGTTCGAGCGAAGCTCACCTGCGCAACATCTTCGAAGAGGCCAGCCGCCAGGCACCGGCCATCATCTTCATTGACGAGATTGACGCCATCGCTCCAAAGCGAGAAGAGATGAGCGGAGACCGGCAGGTGGAGCGTCGCGTCGTCGCGCAACTCCTGGCTCTCATGGACGGGCTGGAGTCGCGGGGCAACGTGATCGTCGTGGCGGCCACCAACATCCCCAATACCCTGGACCCGGCCCTGCGCCGCCCCGGCCGCTTCGACCGGGAGATCACCATCGGCGTCCCGGACCGGGATGGCCGGCGCGAGATCCTGGAGATCCACAGCCGGGGCATGCCCCTGGCCGAGGATGTAGACCTGGAACGGCTGGCGGCCATCACCCATGGCTTCGTCGGCGCCGACCTGGAGGCCCTCTGCCGCGAGGCGGCCATGAGCGCCCTGCGCCGGCTGATGCCCGACATTGACTTTGCCCAGGCCCACATCCCCTACGACAAGCTCATGGCCCTGGAGGTGACATCGTCTGACTTCCTGGCCGCCCTGGCCGAGGTGGAGCCGTCGGCCATCCGCGAGGTCTTCACGGAGGTGCCTGAGGTGGGCTGGGACGACATCGGCGGGCTGGAGGAGGTCAAGCGCCTGCTGATGGAGACGGTGGAGTGGCCCCTCCAACACCGCGACCTCTTTGCCCACGCCCATACCACTCCTCCCAAGGGTATCCTGCTCCATGGCCCCCCAGGTACGGGTAAGACCCTGCTGGCCAAGGCAGTAGCCAAAGAAAGCGAGGTCAACTTCATTGCCGTCAAGGGGCCGCAGCTCTTGACGATGTGGGTCGGCGAGAGCGAGCGCGCCGTCCGCGAGGTGTTCAAGAAGGCCAAACAAGCCTCGCCCTGCATCGTCTTCTTCGACGAACTGGACGCCTTGACCCCCCGCCGGGGAGCCGGGGTCGATTCCCACGTCACCGAGCGGGTGGTCAGCCAGTTCCTGGCCGAGATGGACGGCATCGAAGAACTCAAAGGGGTAGTAGTGCTGGCGGCAACCAACCGCCTGGACATCGTGGACCCGGCCCTCTTGCGCCCTGGTCGCTTTGAGATGCTGGTGGAGCTACCCATGCCTGACCGAGAGGCCCGCCTGGCTATCTTCCGAGTGCACACCCGGGGCAAGCCGCTGGCACCGGACGTGGACCTGACGGAGCTGGCCGAACGCACCGAGGGGATGATGGGGGCTGACATCGAGGGCCTCTGCCGCCAGGCGGCCATGGCGGCCATCCGGGAGTTCTTGGAGGAGCAAGGGAGCGGAGGAGCAGAGGGGCAGAGGGGCGGAGGAGCACCTCTGCACCCCAGCGCCCCAGCACCTCTGCTCAGGATCGGCAGGCGACACTTTGAAAAAGGATTTGCAGACAGGCAGGGGCAAGAATAAAAATGGCCGCAACGTACATCTACGCGATTATCCCTACAGGGGATCAGGTGATCTTTGATGTGGGCGGGGTGGACGACGACCACGACGAGGTCTACTCTATTCCCCATCGCGATCTCGCCGCCGTGGTGAGCGCCAGCCCCCTAGCGGATTACCGGGGTCTGAAGCGGGACGAAGCTGTCCGCTACCTGGTGCCCCACCAGCGCGTTGTCGAGGTGGTGATGCAGGCCTTTCCGGTCCTGCCGGTGAAGTTCGGTACCGTCTTGCCCGACGAAGCCTGGGTGCGCCGCCTCCTGGCGCAGGGAGAGACCCTCTTCCGCACCACCCTGGAGAGGTTCTCCGAGCTGGTGCAGATGGAAGTAGTAGTCCTCTGGAACCTCCAGGAGATTTTCCGGGAGATTGGCAATGAACCGCGTTCAAACGTTCAAACGTTCACACGTTCAAACGCTACGGACGCCGAGAGGATCGCCGTCGGCGAGATGGTCCAGGCCTCGCTG
>JACQYG010000062.1 GCA_016208345.1 Chloroflexota bacterium | reverse complement strand
CTCCCTGCCAGCCTGGGCTCAGGGGTGCAACTCCTGAACCCAGACTGGGCATTTTCAGGCACCCTCTAAGGACAATGAGAGCCTTTCAGCCGTGCGGCGCATCTTTTATAGTGCGCATCTGAATGAAACACATCCAGGCTTTCATCCCGTTTATTTTTCCTTTTTACGCTTTCGTGTACGCTCCTGCCGACGGCACTGCAAGTGCCTACACCGACACCGATAGTCCAGACCGTCGTGGTGGAGCGCGTCAACACTCTGACGCCTGAGCCAAAGCAGCCTTGGGCTTGAGGTGCAAGCACGAGAGTTTCCAGGGGAACCTTGCACTCAGGACCAGACAGAATACGACGCACAGTAGCCCAGCGGTCAATGTCCTCCCCGGCCAATTGCCGCACCGTTTCGCCTGATCCCCGACGAACAGGGCCCATTGGACGTTATGTAAAGGTCATACCAGCCGCTCGGCGAGCGCCAGGCACTCACCCCAGCGGATCAGCGCCCGGCGGGAGTGCGCCAATGGGCTTGACCCTCCGTGCGGCTGTCGCCTAGCCCCCACTTCCATTCGCAAGTCCACTGTCTTCTCGGGCATCGTATTCTTTACTGGTAAAGGAATCGACTTCTTTCACTAGTAGAGAAATCCGAGTAAAATCCAGCTTGAAGGGCGCTTTGACCGCCATCCTCGGCGTATTGCGAGCCGGGCTCCGCAATGGTACAATAGCCGCGCCATCAACGCCAGGGAGCTTGGCGCTATTTGCCCGCGGACGCACAGCTTGATTGAACGATCAGGTTACGAGGTAATCGCCCATGGAACGCTTTGAACCCTTCGGAGGGATCGTTTGGCGACCAACGCCGGAGGTGCTCGCCCGCAGCCACCTCAAGCGCTTCATGGACCGGCACGGCATCGCCTCGTTCGACGAGCTGATGCAGCGTTCGACCGGCGATCTGGCATGGTTTTGGAACGCCGTGCTGGGCGACCTGCACATCGAGTTCTACGAGCCCTATCGCCAGGTGGTAGACTTGTCCCGTGGCATCCCCTGGGCGCACTGGTGCGTGGGCGGGAAGCTCAACATCGTTCACAATTGTTTGGACAAGTACGTCGGCACGCCGACCGAGAACCGCACTGCGCTGCGCTGGGAGGGCGAAGAAGGAACCATTCGCGTCCTGACCTACGGCGACCTGTACCGCGAAGTGAACCGGCTGGCCAACGGGCTGCGCCGATTGGGGTTGAAGAAAGGGGACGCCATCGGCCTCTTCATGCCCATGACACCGGAGATCGCCGTGGCACTCCTGGCCATCGTGAAGATCGGCGGGATCATCCTGCCGCTCTTCTCCGGTTACGGCGCGTCGGCGCTCACCACCCGACTGGTCGATGCCGGCGCCAAGGCGCTGTTCACCGCCGATGGCTTTTTCCGGCGCGGGCAGGTGGTGCCGATGAAGGCCACCGCGGACGAGGCCGTGGCCAACGTCCCATCCATCGAGCACGTCATCGTCATGAGCCGCGCCGGGAATCCCGTGGCGTGGGACCCGGCACGCGATAAGTTGTGGGACGAGGTCATCGCCGGCCAGGCGCTGGTATGCGCGACCGAGCGCACCGACGCGGAAGACCCGCTGATGATCATTTACACTTCCGGCACCACCGGCCGGCCCAAAGGGGCAGTGCACACCCACTGCGGCTTCCCCGTCAAATCGGCGCAGGACATGGCCCACGGGCTGGACATGCAGTCCTTCGACACGATCTACTGGGTGACCGACATGGGCTGGATGATGGGCCCCTGGGAGGTGTTTGGCACGCTGATCCTGGGCGGGAGCATGGTCTTTTTCGATGGCGCGCCGGACTATCCCGGCCCAGACCGGCTGTGGGATATCGCCGAGCGGCATGGCGTAACCGTCCTCGGCATCAGCCCCACCCTCGTGCGCGCGCTGATGCGCTACGGCGACACGCCGGTGAAGAGGCACGACCTCTCGGCGCTGCGCATTCTCGGCTCCACCGGCGAACCGTGGAACCCCGACCCCTGGCTGTGGTTTTTCAACACCGTCGGCGGCGGCCGGTTGCCGATCATCAACTACTCTGGCGGCACCGAGGTGTCTGGCGGCATTGTCATCGGCAACGTGCTGGTGCCGTTGAAACCCTGTGCCTTCTCCGGGCCAGTGCCCGGGATGGCCGCCGACGTGGTGGACGACGAAGGGCACAGCGTGCGGGATCAGGTGGGCGAGCTGGTGATCCGCGGTCCCTGGATTGGGATGACGCGGGGTTTCTGGCACGACCCCGACCGCTACCTCCAAACCTACTGGTCCCGCTGGCCCGACGTGTGGGTTCACGGCGACTGGGCGGCGGTGGACGCCGACGATTTGTGGTACATTCTCGGCCGCTCAGACGACACGATCAAGGTAGCCGGCAAGCGGCTGGGCCCGGCCGAGGTGGAGTCGGTGTTGGTGGCGCACCCGGCGGTGAGCGAAGCCGCCTGCATCGGCGTGCCCGATCCGCTCAAGGGGGAAGAGGTCGTTTGCTTCTGCGTGTTGAAACCGGGCCACGTGCCGGACGAGGGCTTGGGCGAGGAACTCAAGGAGCGGGTGGCGCGCGAACTGGGCAAGCCACTCAAGCCGCGCGAGGTCAAATGTGTGCGGGATCTGCCCAAGACGCGCAATGCCAAGGTGATGCGCCGCGTGATCCGCGCCGCCTATCTGGGCCTGGACCCCGGGGACCTGTCGTCGCTGGAGAATCCGCAAGCGGTGGAGGAGATTCGCCAATCCGCCGGATAAGCGTGGGGTCAGACATTGGTGATTCGCCATTTCAGGCAGTGCTTGGCCAGCGTCCGGGAGGAGGCCAAAGCCAGGGTGGGCGAGGAGAGCCAGCCTCGCCTCTCACGGAGGATGACGTGGATTTCGTAGAATATATCACTGACCAGGGTGAACCGCTCGCCTACATCGTCCGCGCGGAACTGAATCCAGCCCAGACGACCTTTGTCACGCCTCCCGAATTCACGCAGCAGATCGGGCTGGTGGTTTACCGGGCTGGCGGCGAGATCGCCCGTCACGTGCACAAGCCCCTGGAGCGACACATCGTGGGGACCTCGGAGGCGCTGGTCGTCAAGGCTGGACGCTGTGAGGTGGACATCTATAACGCCGAGTATCGGCTGATGGCGACCCGGGAATTGCGCACGGGCGATATCCTCATCATAATCAATGGTGGTCATGGATTCCGGATGTTGGAAGATACCGTTTTCCTGGAAGTGAAGCAGGGCCCGTACACCGGGCTCGATGAGAAGGAGCGGTTCTGAATGATCCCGGTTAACGAGCCGCTGCTTGGCAAGCGGGAACTAGAATACGTTACCGAGTGTGTCCGAGGTGGCTGGGTTTCCTCCGCCGGCCGGTTCATCGAGGAGTTCGAGCAGGGGTGGGCCGGGTATTGCGGACGCCGCTATGGCGTCGCCCTCTGCAACGGCACCGCCGCGCTACAGGTAGCGGTGGCCGCCCTCAATCTCCAGCCAGGCGATGAGGTCGTCATGCCCACTTTCACCATCATCTCCTGCGCCCAGGCTGTCGTTTATGCCGGCGGGGTTCCCGTCTTGGTGGACAGCGATCCCCACACCTATTGTATGGATGTCAACCAGATAGCGGACAGGATCGGCCCGCGTACACGGGCGATCATGGCGGTGCACATCTACGGGCACCCGGTGGACATGGACCCAGTCCTGGAGTTGGCCGAGAAATACGGCCTTGCCGTCATTGAGGATGCGGCGGAGGCCCATGGCGCCGAGTATCTCTCAGGAAGGGATGGGCCTCATCCCACCCGCCAACGTTGCGGGAGCTTTGGAGCGCTCAGTTGTTTCAGCTTCTATGCCAATAAACTAATTACCACCGGCGAAGGGGGCATGGTCCTGACCGATGACCCGGAACTGGCCGCGAAGGCCTCGTCCCTACGCAACCTGTGTTTCCAGCCCGGGCGACGGTTCTACCACGAAGAATTGGGCTTTAACTTCCGCATGACGAATCTGCAGGCGGCGCTGGGGCTGGCCCAGTTGGAGCGGATGGATCAGATCGTGGCCCGCAAGCGCTGGATGGGAATGGAGTATACCCGCAGGCTCCAGGGCGTCCCGGGACTCAAATTGCCGGTGGAAGAGCCCTGGGCTAGCAGCGTGTACTGGATGTATGGCGTGGTCGTTTCCGAGGAGACAGGGATGGATGCCACGGAGTTCTCCCGGCGGTTGGCCGAGCGGGGTGTCGATACCCGCCCCTTCTTCCTGGGCATGCACGAGCAGCCAGTGTTTCAACGGCGAGGTCTCTTTCAGGGCGAATCGTACCCGGTTGCCGAACGTATTGCTCGCCAAGGGCTATATCTTCCGTCCGGCCTGGCCCTGACCGAGGAGCAATTGGCCCAGGTTGCTGAGGCGGTGCGAGAGGTACTCACCTCATGAGTGAAAACATCCCCGCAATGGTAGGGGCGAATCTTGTATTCGCCCCGAATCTTGTCCACAGGCTAAGAGATCATTAGCAATGTCGCCTAGGAACCTCGGAAGTGGGGTCTCCGTTTCTCCACGAACGCGGACAGCCCCTCCAGGAAGTCCGCCGTGCCACCCTGGGCGATGATGCGCTGCCGCTCGCGCTCCAGTTGCACCTCCAACAGCGGGAATAGCGCCGCGTTCATCAGTGCCTTGGCGCCGCCGAAGAGATCATTACCACTGTCACCTAGGAACCTCGGAAGCTGCGTCTCCGTTTCTCCACGAACGCGGACAGCCCCTCCAGGAAGTCCGCCGTGCCACCCGGGGCGATGATGCGCTGCCGCTCGCGCTCCAGTTGCACCTCCAACAGCGGGAATAGCGCCGCGTTCACCAGTGCCTTGGCGCCGCCGAAGGCCTTGGTGGACCCCTGGGCCAGCCTGGTTGCCACCTCTCGCGCCCGCTCGGCCAGCCTGTCGTCAGGGACGATCTCATGCACCAGCCCCAGAGCAAATGCCTGCCTGGCGTCCAGCACCGAATCCAACAGCAAGAGCTCCACTGCCCTCGCCGCACCGATGATCTGTGGTACAATCGCTGTCCACCCTCCATCAGGCACCAGGCCGATGGAAGTGTAGGCTTGCTTGAATTTGGCGCCCTCGGCAGCCAGACGGAGGTCGCAGGCTACCGCCAGGCTCATCCCCGCTCCGCCGACCACGCCATTGATCGCCGCAATGACCGGTTTTTCCATCAGGCGCATGTCGGTGATGGCCCGGTGGAGGGGCACCGTCAGGTCGCGAAAGAAATGGCCGGGGTCGCCTCCCGCCTGGACGTGCTCCCAGGCGGCCTTCATGTCTCCACCAGCACAGAAGCCGCGACCAGCCCCGGTCAGGATCACGGTGCGGACGCCATCGTCCTCCATACACACCTGAACTGCCCGGACCAGCGCCTCGGCCATCGGTAGGTCGAGGGCGTTGAGCACCTCTGGCCGGTTGAGCGTAATGGTCGCCACGCCGTCCTGGACATTCAGCAGCACAGTTTGATCTCTCATCCTTTAATCCTTTCCCTCCTAACTATCCTCTTTTTCCTGTCTGATTTCGCGTTTCAGACCGCTGCACCTAACGTACCCCCACGCCATTGAAGTGCGAGCGGCGAAGCCCCGAGCATTTGGCCAGAGCGAAGCGGAACCGGCGACGCGGCGTTAGACGAATCGGTAGCAGATTTGCGAACGTTCCTGCAATAGTAAACAAAACATCCGGCTGCTCGGTGCGCCTCAACCCAGGGCAAGAGGTGCACAGTAGTATTGGTTGTATGCGGCAAGTTCAGAGCGATGCCCGCCTACAAAGGTGAATTCCTCTACAGTGATGTCCCCGACCATACGATCCTCCTCGTAGCCCTCGCGACTACTCCATTCCATCAGGCCCCAGAAGTGCGTGCTGTTGTAGTAGTTATAGAAGATCCTGCTACGCAAGAGGCTTCTCTTCGCAGCCAAGACCTCCCTGGTGGCCTTGATCCGCTTGTTCCACGCCTCGATCTTTTTTGAAGCCACGATCCCATGGGAGATTACGACAAGGCCCGGAGCTGCCTCCAAATCGCGAATGCATGCCGCCTCCGGGAGTCCCTTGGCAAAGAACTCGAGATACAACCCCGGCTGGAAATACGCCGAAGCCACACGATCGTCTGTCCGCACCTTCATGATCCCATGGGCAGCCATATTGTGGGCTTTCTCGCTGGTCCACTCGGTGATGGTCCAGATAATGTGTGGTTGGTCAATGCACTGGTAGAAGTTTCGGCGAAGCACCCCAAGGTCGCGAGTGAATTTACTCTCCGCCTGAGCCATATTCTTGAGTTCCTCTTCCAGCTTCCCGCTGGGGATGATGGTGCAGCAAATGGTAAACATTGTAGCCTTTCCTCCACATTATTTTTGTTGTACCCGCAGCGCTGTAGGCACGTTGTTGCAAAAACTCTACTCCTCGATGGCG
>JACQYG010000310.1 GCA_016208345.1 Chloroflexota bacterium | reverse complement strand
AAAGCGTTGGGGTAGAGGTGGCAATAGCCCTTGGGCCAGGAATACCTGCTGGTATTCGTAAATTGGACCTGCTCTCTCCCGGTGATCAACGCCTGGTCAGGATCCAGCCTGGCAACGATGGTGTATCTACTGGGCTTGCGATCCAGCTTCGGCGGAGAGACAACGTATGGATCGCTCTGTAGCGTTGCCCCGGTTTTCGCCTGGAAGGTGGGCGACGGCAGTGGCGCCTGCACTGGCGAGGGGAAGCTGGTAGGGAGAGGAGTAGTCGCCGTTGGCAGCGCGCATCCCCCAAGCAGAATGCCCGAGAGCAGGATGAACGAAGCCGAAAGCCCCAAGAACCTACCCCATGCGCTGTTCATCATTCTGTAACCTCCGACGAGGATGCCGGGCCACCCCCCAGGGGATTATACGACCGTGAAGGCACTTTGGCAACACCGCCAAAAAGAAAATCGGGGCCGGACTCCAGGCCCAGCCCCGATAAGCAGTTGCTAGCCGTGAGCTTGCTACGTCTCACCACAAAGCTTCAGGAGTTCCTCCCACTCCTCGTCCACCTTAGCCTGCAACTGGTCCACCACGCGCTGGTTAGCTGGTTGCAAGAGGTGGCGGAAGCGGCCCTGGGACTTAACCCACTCGATAATGGGCTTTTTCTCCTTCGGTTTGTAGTTCAGCTTCCAGACGCCGCTCTCCACCTCGAACAATGGCCAGATGCACGTGTCGGCGGCCAGCTTGGTCATCTGGATGGTCTCGTTGCTGTCGTGGCGCCAGCCCCGGGGGCACGGCGCGAGCACGTTTATGAACGAGGGGCCATCGGCCGCCAGGGCCTTCTGGGTCTTGGTCATCAGATCTCGCCAGGCATGGGGGGCCGCCTGGGCCACGAAGGGTATCTTGTGGGCGGCGATGATGGCGGTGAGGGGCTTGCGCCACTGGGGCTTGCCCGGTATCACCTCGCCCGCCGGCGACGTAGTCGTGGAGGCGCCCAGTGGGGTGGCGCTGGAGCGTTGGATGCCCGTGTTCATGTAGGCCTCATTGTTCAGGCAGACGTAGAGCATGCGGTGGCCCCGTTCCAAACACCCGGAGATCCATTGCAGGCCGATGTCATAGGTGGCCCCATCGCCGCCGAAGGCGATGAACTTGGTGTTTTTCTCCGGGATCTTGCCCTGGCGCACCAGGGACCGGTACATGGCCTCGGCGCCGGCCAGGGTCGAAGAAGCGTTCTCGAAGGCATTGTGTATCCAGGGCACCCGCCAGGCATTATATGGGAAAATGGACGTGGCTACCTCCAGGCAGCCGGTGGCATCGGCCACCACCACCGGGTCCTCCACGACGCTCAATATCTCCCGCACGATGATGGTCTCCCCGCAGCCCGCGCACATCCGGTGCCCGGGACCCAACTTATCCTGGCGATTGGCGACCTCTTTCAGATTGATCGGCATCTACGGGAGCCTTGCCTGGCGTGCTTATGTTAAGAATTTCCTGGAATGCCCGCTCGATCTGATCCGGTGTGGTGTCCCGTCCACCCAGGCCGTAGATGTAGTTTATCGCCCTGGCCCTGCCGCCGCCGTTGTAGAGGGCCGCGCAGGTCTCCAGAAAAACCGGTCCACCCTGTCCACCGAAACTCATGGAGCGGTCCAGGACCGCCACCGCCACCTTGTCCCTCAGGGCCACCGCCACCTCCTGGGCCGGGAATGGCCGGAAGGCCCGCAGCTTCAAGAGGCCGGCCTTGACACCCTTGCCTCGCAGAGCATCCACCACGACTTTTGAAGTACCAGCGGTGGACCCCAGGACTACGATCGCCACCTCGGCGTCGTCGAGCTTGTATGGCTCCACCAGGCCATAGGTGCGGCCAGTAAGGGTCCCGTACTCCTGTCCTACTCGCCGGATCACCTGAGGTGCCTTCTCCATGGCATCCACCTGCTGCCGTTTGTGTTCGGTATAGAAGTCCGGCAGGTCCACCGGCCCCACCATGATGGGGTGGTCGGTGTCCAGGAGCGGATGCTCGGCCTTATAGGTGCCGATGAAGTCCTTCACCGCCTGGTCCGGCAGTATCTGGAGCCGCTCCACGCCGTGGCTGATGATGAAACCGTCCTGGGTGTGCAGCACTGGTAGCATGCAGGCCTCGGCGATGCGCACGGACTGAATGGCGTTATCGTAGGCTTCCTGGGCATTCTCGGCGAAGAGGTGTATCCACCCGGCATCCCGGGCCCCCATGGAGTCTGAATGGTCGCAGTGTATATTCAAGGGCGCCGAAAGGGCCCGGTTCACGAAGTGCATTACGATAGGCAGGCGCGTGGAGGCCGCCACGTAGAGCACCTCCCACATGAGGGCCATGCCCGCCGAGGTGGTGGCGGTCTGCACTCGCCCGCCGGCGGCGGCAGCGCCCACGCAGGCACTCATGGCGGCGTGTTCGCTCTCCACGGGGATGAACTCGGTGTCCACTTTCCCGTCAGCCACGAACTGAGAGAAGGTTTGCACGATCTCGGTCTGGGGCGTGATGGGATAGGCGGCCACCACGTCGGGGTTCATCTGCCTCATGGCCTCCGCCACGGCCTTCGCGCCGTCCAGCGCCACGACTTTCCCCTTAACCATTGCTCCCCTCCCTGAACTTCGTCTCCTCCACCATGGTAATCGCTTTAACCGGGCACTCCCGGGCACAGATGCCGCAGCCCTTGCAGTGCTCCAGGTCGTAGCCCAGCATCTTGCTCTCCCTGACCACGATGGCCGAATCCGGGCAGAACACCCAGCATAGCATACAGTTGGTACACTTGTTCTTGTCCAGCACCGGGCGGTTGCTCCGCCAGCTCCCGGTCTCGTATTTTACGGCGGTACCTCCCTCCAGGATCAGCCCGCCGATGGGTATGTCTTTCCATCCTGGCTGCTTAGCCATTCTCGACCTCCTCGTAAGCCCGCTCGATGGCCCTCAAGTTCGCCGCCACGACCTCTTCTTTGAGCTTGGCGCCCAGGCGCTCCCTGGTCAGGTTGATGACGCTCTCCTTGGACACGACCCCGGTGGCCTTGACCAGCGCTCCCAGCATGGGCGTGTTTGGGATAGGCCGGCCGATGGTCTCCGTGGCGATGCGGGTGGCGTCCACCGTGAACACCTTCTGCCCGGTCACCTTCAAGGCCGCCCGGATGTCGCCGGGGGTTTTCGGCGTGTTCACCAGGATCACGCCGTCCTCCTTCAGGCCGTCGGTGACGTCCACCACCCCCACCAGGGTGGGGTCCACCACCACCACCACATCCGGCGCCTGGATCTGGCAGTGGATGTCTATCGGCGACGAGCTGATGCGCGTAAAGGACTTGATGGGCGCCCCCATGCGTTCGGGGCCGTAGTCGGGGAAGGCCTGGAAGTACTTGCCCTCCTCCAGGGCCGCCTCGGCCAGGACCTCGCCCGCCGTGACGATGCCCTGCCCGGCACGTCCGTGCCAGCGAATCTCGGTGATGCTGCTCATGCATCTCCTCCAGTTTGTGACAAATTGCGCAAAAAAGACGCTCGGTAGATTATAGACCAAATCCGTTGGCCTGGCAAGACCTGTGCGGCTCATGCCAAGGAAAAGCCCGCCTGGTCGGTCTTCATCCAGACGGGCTGGCGTAAGCTGGTACCCTCGGCAGGATTCGAACCTGTGGCCTCAGCGTCCGCAGCGCTGCGCTCTATCCCCTGAGCTACGAGGGCGTATAAAATGATTTTCGATTGCCGATTTTAGATTTTCGATTGTCTCCTCCAGAAACGCAAATCGCAAACCTGTTCCTGACAGGTTCAGGAATTCAAAACCTGTTCCTGACAGGTTCAGGAGTCGGAAACCTGTTCCTGACAGGTTCAGGAATCCAAAACCTGTTCCTGTCCAGGTTCAGGAATCGAAAATCCTGGGCAGATGTACCGCTGAATTCTGGCGGGGAGAGAGGGATTCGAACCCTCGACAGAGGTTTAAGGCCCCTGTAACCGCTTAGCAGGCGGCCGCACTAGACCAACTATGCGATCTCCCCTCGCGATACCTAACTCGGACAAGCCGAAACCAAACTGGAACCGCAAAGACGCAAAGGACGCGAAGATTTAATTTTTTCTCTTTGCGTGCTTGGCGTCTTCGCGGTTCAAGAATCTTTGCTCTTTGTACACAAATTTCACTGGTTAGGTTACTATTCTATGCTGGCGAAGAAGCCTTCGATTTCCCCTTAGCGCGTTGCCTGCGCAGTACTTTCCGGGGGCTATTGTAGCACGGCATCGCCCTACCCGTCAATAGCGATTGGGTGCGCGCCGGAAGGCATCCCCACACTGTCCTCAGCTACCGGCAACCTATCTTAACGTCTACCGCGCCGCCTGTACCGTGGCCGCGATGTCCGCCTCCGTGCGTGCCCATCATCCATCTTTGCATCCAAATCCCTGACGCTATCGGCGTAGCCTTTCGCATCAAAGGGCTTCTGGTACCTTAGAGCTTGCCACACAAACTCCATTAATACCCTCGCGATCTCATGACAAACCTCGTGTCGGGGCTGACCACGGGCCAGCTTCGCCTGGAAGATCTCATAAACCTCCGGTGGATCTCTCAAAGCCAACTGGTTCTCGATGACCACGTGCACCATCACGTGCAAGAACGGGTTCTCACCCCTGATGGCCAATTCCTCCTCGCCTATCCGGTCCGCCTGCTCCCAAAACTGGCGGTACTGGGGATGATCTTGCATGGCCTTGACCAGGCGCTGATCCTCGTCAGACAATTCAACCTCTAACTTGCCCGCTTCCCAGAGGGCACGAAAGCGCCGCTGCGATATGTTACGCAGCGATTCATAGACGTCTCCAGCAGTCTCACTCATAGCGCCCTTTTCCCAAAATTCTCCATTAGTGCTTTTACCGGCCCGGGAATCGTGTGCCCCTGGGTCGCCAGGGCCTGAGCCGGGCTTTCACTACTGGCTCTTCACCAAACATCGGACACCATCGACTCAAATCAATTGCTATGAAGTCAGGTTACAGGTAGTCATTTCAAAATCACACGCTTGAAGGCTTCGGCATAGGTCATCCCCTGGCCCTGGGCCTCGTGCCGCCCCCACTCCCGCAGCATCTCCTCCAGCCCGGCGAAGTCCTTCACCTGGCTCTGGTGGGCCCGCAGGGCGGCGATCTTCACGTCCATGGTCTCGCT
>JACQYG010000061.1 GCA_016208345.1 Chloroflexota bacterium | reverse complement strand
GTTGGTGGCGCAGAAAACGGATGCGGCCATCGGGTTCGCTGCTCTTGGTCTCGGGTTTGGCGATGTCGTGTAACAGGGCAGCCAGCTTCAGCAAAGTCAGGCGATGGTGGTCCGCCGAGATGGCCTCATTGAAGTGCTCTTTTAGTGGCTGGAATAAGGGCCGGGGCCAGTGAACCAGCCTGGACCGGTATCCAGCGAAGACGCCGATGAGCTTCTCAATCCCTGCCACCGTTTCCACAGAATGGCCGAAGACATCCCAGTGGTGTTCCGGCGGTTGGGTGACTCCTTTCAGGGCTGCCAACTCAGGGATAATTGCCGTAAGCAGCCCCAACTCATCCAGCCGTCGCAGGGCCGCCGGTGCGCCGAAGAGTGAAAGGATGTGCCAAAACTCATCCCTGATCCTCTCCGGCGAGGCTCCGGCAAGCAGGTCCAAACCGCTGGCGAGCAGTGCCTGAGTTGTTGGCTCGATCTGGAAGCCTAGCTGGTGGGCCAGGCGCACCGCCCGGATCAAACGGACCGGGTCCTGGGAAAAAGCCTCGGGCGAGGCCACGCGAACGACCCTGTGCTCCAGGTCTCGGCGCCCGCCCAAAGGGTCGATGATCTCCTGTAGCCATTTCCTTCCCGGCTTCACCCGGGCCAGAGGCAAGGCCAAAGCGTTGATGGTGAAATCCCGCTGGGCCAGGTCGGCCTGGAGGTCGTCGCCCCGTAGTGGTTGAAAGTCGAGGTACGTTGGCGGCCTTCGTCGAGCGGCCTTGTCATGAAGGATTGCCCTGGCCAAAGCATTGCCGGTTCCCAGCAGGACAAAGGCGCCCCCAAAATGATCGGCGATGGCCCGGGCCAGTTCCAAGTGATCGCCAATGACGGAAAAGTCCAGGTCGTTGTTGGGCCGGCCCAGGAGCACATCCCGCACCCAGCCCCCCACCAGGAAAACATCCTCGGCCCGGTGCCCCAGGAAACGGTCAAGCTCGGTTATTATGGAAAACGCGCTTTCTGCCAAACTACCCGTTCCGTGATGGCTGGCGATCGACCGTCGGACCCGCGTCCAGCCCCAGTACCTCTACCAACTCGCCCACCTGGCTTGGGCTCTTGGCCACCTTGACGCCTGCTTTCTGCAAAGCGGCGACCTTTTCCGCTGCCGTGCCTCGACCACCGGAGATGATGGCGCCCGCGTGCCCCATGCGTTTGCCCTGAGGGGCGGTCTGCCCGGCGATGAAGCCTACCACCGGCTTGGTCATCCTGGAACCGATGAATTCGGCGGCTTCTTCTTCGTCGGTGCCGCCGATCTCGCCGATCAGCACCACGGCCTCGGTGGCGGGGTCTTGCTGGAAGAGGGAGAGCACGTCCACGAAGCTGGTTCCGATGATCGGGTCTCCGCCGATGCCCACGCAGGCGGATTGGCCGAACCCGCGCTGGGTAAGCTCCCAGACTACCTCGTAGGTGAGAGTGCCACTACGGGAGACCAGCCCTACCTTGCCGGCCACGTGGATGGGGCCGGGCATGATACCCACCTTGGCCTCGCCAGGGGTTATAAGCCCGGGACAGTTAGGGCCGATAAGCCGGGCTCCTTTGAGCTTGACGTAATGGTATACCTTGAGCATGTCTAGTATAGGGATGCCCTCGGTGATGCAGACGATGAGCGGGATGCCGGCATCCACTGCCTCGTAAATGGCATCGGCGGCAAAGGCCGCTGGCACGTAGATGATCGAGGCATTGGCGCCGGTCGCCTCCCAGGCCGCCTTGACCGTGTCAAAAACCGGGATCCCAGCCACCTGCATGCCTCTTTTGCCCGGGGTAACACCGGCCACCACGCTGGTGCCGTACTCCAGCATCTGGCGGGTATGGAATTCGCCCTCCCGACCAGTAATGCCTTGAACCAGAAGCCTGGTTGCCCTGCCGACCAGGATGCTCATCTGGCCACCTCGACGACTTTTTGCGCCGCCTCTTGGAGAGTGGTGGCGGTTATCATCCTGGCCCGGGACAGGAGGGCACGGCCCTCGGCCTCATTGGTCCCCACCAGTCTGGCCACCATGGGCACGTCTGGCCTGACCTCATCCAGGGCAGCGATGATGCCGCGCGCTACCTCATCGCAGCGGGTGATCCCGCCAAAGATGTTGAAGAGGACAGCTTTGACATTGGAGTCGGAGAGGATGATGCGCAGGGCCACGGCCACCTTATCGGCCTTGGCCCCGCCGCCAATGTCCAGGAAGTTGGCCGGGGCGCCGCCGTAGAGCTTGATCACGTCCATAGTGGCCATGGAGAGGCCAGCGCCGTTGACCATACAGCCGATCCGTCCATCGAGCTTTACATAACTCAATTCGTTCTCCCGGGCCTGGCGCTCGTACGGGTTCTCCTCATCGGGGTCTCGCAGGGCCTCCAGGTCCTTGTGACGGAAAAGCCCGTTATCGTCCAGGACGATTTTGGCATCCAGCGCCCAAAGCTGGCCCTGGGCGGTGATGGCGAGAGGGTTTATCTCGACCAGGGAGGCGTCCACCTCCACAAAAGCCTGGATCAAGCCACGCGAGATGGTAGCGAAGTCGCGCAACAGGCTGGGCGGCAATTGGATTTCGAAGGCGAGGTCCCGGGCCAAGTAGTCGGAGAAACCGATGAAGGGGTCAACGAAGACCTTCGCGATCTTCTCCGGTGCCCTGGCGGCCACCTCCTCGATGTCCACACCCCCTTGGCTGGAGGCGATCAGGACAAGGCGTCTAGTGACGCGGTCCAACGTAGCGCCCAGGTATAACTCCTGGGCGACGCTGGCGGCCTGAGCCACCAATACCTTGCGCACAGGGCTACCCTTGATGTGTAAGCTGAAGATCTTCTTGGCCACTTCCTCCGCATCGTCCGGGGTGCTAACCAGCCTGACTCCCCCGGCCTTGCCTCGCCCGCCCACCAGAACCTGGGCTTTCACTACCACCGGGCATCCCAAGCGCCGGGCGATGTCGCGGGCTTGTCCGGGGCTGTACGCTACCTCGCCGGGCGGAACAGGGATGCCGTAGCGAGCCAGGAGCTGTTTTGCCTGATATTCGTGGATCTTCATCGCTAGCATAAGGGGGCAACGCCCCCCTTACCCCCGGGGCTTGACCGTCTCCTCGTTGAGTGTGGTCGTCAATTACTCCCAACATCGTGCCCGCCGCCTGGCTAGCCACCACCGATGGCCAGCCTTAAAGACCCGTCTCGGCTTTCCCTTGCTCTTGCGGCGGCTGGTAGCGCAGGCTCTCGATGTCCTCCAGGCGGTCCACGAAGAGGATGCCGTTCAAGTGGTCTACCTCGTGCTGCAAAGCCCGGGCCAGGATCCCGGAACCCTTGATCTTGACCGTTCTGCCCCGGCGATCCTGGCACCTGACGACCACTGTCTGCGCGCGCTTGACCTCACCGTAGTAGTGAGGCAGGCTTAGACAACCCTCCTCCCTGATATCCTCACCCTCAGCGTGCAGGATCTCCGGGTTAACCAGGACGTAGAGACGGGTCTTCACTGGGGCGTCCTCTGTCTCATCGCTGAGGGGAGCCTCAACTACGGCCAAGCGGAGGGGCACCCCGATCTGAGGTGCAGCCAGTCCCAGGCCATTGGCCGCATGCATGGAATCCACCATATCGGTGATGAGCTTTTGTAAGGACTGATCGAAGTGTTTGACCTTTTGCGATTTCCGCCGCAACAGTGAGTTCTCGGCATGAAGTATGGTGTGTACTGCCATTGGTTCTAAGATCACCTATTTGTTCCCGGCAGCAGCGCCCATGCGGGCGGTGTGCCCGGGACCACGAGATATGAATTTCTTGATACGGCGCTCCAGGGTGCTTCTGGGGAGCAGAATGCGGCGCTGGCACTTGCAACATTTCAGGCCGATGTCAGCGCCCAGTCTCACTACCAGCCATTGGTCGCTGCCACAAGGATGGCTTTTTCGCAACTGCACGACGTCGTCCAGGAAGAGTTCCATTACCGGCTGCATGGAGCACCATCCGCGAAAACCGCCGTATTATACCACACCGCCGACGCCACTGCCAATTGACAGGCTTTTGCCAAGCGTGTTAAACTGAGCAAGGTATGGTTGTTTTTATGTATCCCGATTAGGGGCTTTTAGGTATTTCTTTTAGTAAAGAAAGCCGGCGAAGGTGTGAAATGGCAAAGCTGTTGTTGCTCGACGGGAATTCCCTGGTGCACCGGGCCTATCATGCGATCCCTCCGCTGACCACCTCGAAGGGCGAGCAGGTGAATGCAGTGTACGGCTTCGCCTCGACATTGCTCAAGGTGTTGGCTCAGGAAAAGCCTGACTACGTGGCGGTGAGCTTTGACGTGGGCAGGACGTTCCGCCACGAGGAATTCGACCGATACAAGGCTCAGCGGCCGGAGATGCCGGAGGATCTGGCGAGACAGTTCGCCCGGGTTCGCCAAGTGGTGGAGGCCCTTAACATCGCAGTGTTTCAGGCGGAGGGGTATGAAGCCGACGACTGCATAGGCACCCTGGCGGCACAGGCGACCAAAGAGGGGATCCAGGCCCTGATCGTCACCGGCGACAGCGATGCCCTGCAGTTGATCGACGGCTCGGTGGAGGTGATGACGCCTGGCCGGAAGTACTCAGAGTACGTGGTCTATGACGAAGCGGCGGTACGGGAGCGCTATGGGCTGGAGCCAAAACAGCTCATCGATTTCAAGGGCCTCAAGGGCGACGCCTCAGACAACGTTCCCGGCGTGGCGGGCATCGGTGAGAAAACCGCTGCCAGGTTGTTGCAACAGTTCGGTTCAATCGAGGGGATATACGAGCACCTGGACCAGGTGGATCCCAAAACCAGGGAGAAGCTGGAGGCGGGACGAGAGGCTCTTGCCTTTAGCAAAAGGCTGGTAACGATCGTCACCGATGCCCAAGTGAAGCTGGATTTAGCCGCCTGTCATGTTAGCGGCTATCAGCGGGAGCGGGCGGTGGAGTTGTTGCGAGAGCTGGAGTTCTCCAGCCTTTTGGGCAAGCTCCCATCCGGGCAAGAGGCTGCCGCCCCCCAGTTAGCAAAGGGGGGCGTTGCCCCCCTAACCCCCGCAGCTCTGCCGGCTGAAAAGCCTGGCGAGGAGGCCGCGGTGCCAGCCGTGCCTCTGCAGATGGAGCTTTTTGCCGAACCGGCCCCCGCCGCACCGCCTCGGTCGGTGGCAACGCTGCCGGGGCCCGTGGGGGCTCGTCCTAAATCGCTGGTGCAATATCACGTTGTGGACTCCTGGTCGGAGTTGGAGGGGTTGGTCGCTAAGCTGGCCCAAGCCCGGTCTTTTGCGGTGGATGTAGAGAGCACCGACCGGCAGGCCATGCGGGCCGACCTGGTGGGCCTGGCGGTGGCGGTGGATGGCAATGAAGCCTATTACATCCCCTTGCGACATCGGGGCACGGACCAGCAGTTGCCGGTACAGCCGGCCCTCTCTAAGCTGAAACAGGTGCTGGAGGAGGAAAAAATCCCTAAGTATGCCCACAATGGCAAATACGATATGTTGGTGTTGGCCCAGGACGGCGTGCAACTTAAGGGTCTGGCCTTCGATACCATGGTGGCGGCATATCTTTTGAACGAGAAGGCTCTGGGGTTAAAAGATTTAGCCTTCACCAGGCTTGGCGTGGAAATGACGCCCATCAGCGTCCTCATAGGCGGTGGCACCAGGCAGTTGTCCATGGCCGATGTGCCGGTGGAGGCGGTGGCTCCCTATGCCAGCGCTGACGCCGCCATGACCTATCGGCTCAAGGAATACCTGGAGCCCAGGCTCCAGGAACAGGGGCTTCGGCAGCTTTTTACCGAGGTGGAAATGCCTTTGGTTGAGGTGCTGGCGAGGATGGAGCTGGACGGCGTGGCCCTGGACGTTGAATTCCTCAAGCAGATGTCCCGAGAGCTCTACCAACGCCTCCAGCTCCTGGAGAACGAGATATACCGATCTGCCGGGCATCCCTTCAACGTCAACTCCACCCAACAACTGGGAGCGGTGCTGTTCGATGAACTGAAGTTGCCCTCGGCCGGCAAGACGAAGACCGGCTACGCCACCGGCGTGGCGGTGCTGGAAAGCCTGCGAGGCCTTCATCCGATCATCGATTCGATCCTGGAATACCGCCAACTGGTGAAGATCAAGTCCACTTACGCCGATGCTCTGCCGCTCCTGGTCAATCCCAGGACCGGCCGGGTGCATACCTCATACAACCAGACCGTGACCAGCACTGGCCGACTTTCCTCCAGCGACCCTAATTTGCAGAACATCCCTATCCGCACGGACATTGGCAAACAGGTCCGCCGGGCTTTCATCGCCTCGGACGGCGCGCCCTACCTTTTGGCGGCAGATTACTCTCAGATCGAGCTGCGCATCCTGGCCCACATCTCCCAAGACCCCGGGCTCTTGTCGGCCTTTGCCGCTGGCGAGGACATCCACGCTGCCACGGCATCCACGGTGTTCGGCGTGCCCATGGATCAGGTGGACCCAGCCAAGCGGCGGCTAGCCAAGACCATTAACTTCGGCGTGATCTACGGCATCACCGATTATGGCCTGGCCCAACGTACCGAGCTCTCCCGGGAGGATGCGGCCAGATTCATCGCCGCCTATTTTGCCAAGTATCCAAGGGTCAAAGAGTACGTGGAGCACACCAAGCAGGAAGCCCGCGAGAGGGGCTACGTGTCTACACTTCTGGGGCGTCGGAGGTACTTGCCGGAGTTGAAGTCACCGAATCGGCAGTTGGTGGCAGCCACCGAGCGCGAGGCTATCAATATGCCCATTCAGGGTACGGCGGCGGACATCATTAAGATCGCCATGGTCCGACTCTACAAGGCGATACAGGGCCGGGGCCTGCGAAGCAAGATGACGCTACAGGTGCATGACGAATTGCTCTTCGAGGTGCCGGAGGACGAGCTAGACATAATGAAAGAGCTGGTCAAGGCCAGGATGGAAGAAGCGTTAGAGCTCGATGCGCCGTTGAAGGCAGACATAAAAGTCGGCAGGAACTGGGGAGAGCTGTAAAGATGCCAGAGCTGCCTGAAGTGGAAACCGTAGCCCGCCACTTGCAGAAGGTGGTCCTGGGACGAACCATCACTCAGGTGCGGGTGCTCTATGGCAAAGCAGTGGAGGGTGCTACCCCGGAGGAGTTCGCCCGTGGCGTGCAAGGACAAAAGATAAGTGGCGTTGGGCGCAGAGGTAAATACCTGCTGATCGATCTGGCTAATGGCCGGAGGTTGGCGGCGCACTTGCGTTTGAGTGGCCGCATGATCGTGTCGGCCCCCTGGGAGCCCATTGACAAGTACGCCCAAGTCGTATTCAGCCTGGATGATGGTCAGGAGCTGCGTTTCGGCGACGTGCGCAAGTTTGGACGGATAGCCTTCTTGGGGGAGCGAGAGTGCGGCGCACTGCACAGCAGGCTGGGTGTCGAGCCCCTTTCTGATGATTTCACGGTGGAGGTGATGGCCGAGATCCTGAGAGACCGCAAGACCCGCATCAAGCCGCTGCTTTTAGACCAGAAGTTCATCGCCGGCCTGGGCAATATCTACGTGGACGAAGCTCTCTTTTTGGCCGGCATTCACCCCGCCCGGGAGGCACGGTCCATTTCGCCGGAGGAGACGGCCCGGTTGCATGGCGCCATTCGCCGGGTCCTGGCTGCCAGCATCGCCAACCGCGGCACCACCCTCGTGGACTACCGAAATGCCGATGGCTCCCGGGGGAATAACCGTGAGGCGCTACTGGTCTTTCGCCGCACCGGCCAGCCCTGTCCCCGGTGTGGCACCGCCGTAGAGCGCCTCAAGCTTGGTGGGCGGGGCACGCATATCTGTCCAAAATGCCAGAGATAATAGTTTCTTTGCTCGTAAAGAACCGGGCATGGCAATGCAAACGCGAGACCCCGGCACCAGCGCTGCTCCGGCAGATCACTGGCGGGTGAGGGTGGCAAGCGATTGCCTGGCTCCTCTGGGCGTTCGACCGGGGGATTCGGTTGTCGTGGATTTGGCCGGCCACCCCAGAAATGGGGACCTGGTGGTGGCCGTGTCACCTGAGAGCCAATTGGTCGTCAAGCAATACTTTGAAGAGGGCGGCCATGTGGTTCTGGCGTCGCCTGCCCCTGGCCATCCGGCTACCTTTACTAAGCTGAGCGAGATCGTAATCCTGGGAGTGGTATCTTCGTTCGATCTCCATGGCCGGCAACAGCAGGTTTAGAGGGCTAGCAACCTGGCGAAGCGGTCGCCGTTCTTCAGGGGGCCCACCACGGCCAGGTTCAGCTTCTCCGTGGCAAAGAGGCTCTTCGCTACCCGCTGGACGTCGTCGGCGGTGACCGCCTCGATTCTCTCGACTACCTCGTCCGGGGTCAAGATCCGGTCAGACAGGAGCTCCTGGCTCCCGAGCCAGGAGGCGACCGACCGCGAGTCCTCCAATCCCAGGAGCAGTCTTCCCTTGGAGAGTTCCTTGACCTTGGAGAGCTCCTCCTGCGAGACCGGAGCATCTTTCATGCGGGCCAGCTCACCCAGTATGGCCTGGATCGTATCCACCGCTTTATTTGGTTCCACGCCGGCATAGACCACCACCGACCCCGTGTCCTGAAAGCGATTTACGTAAGAATGCACGTCGTAGGCCAGGCCCCGTTTCTCGCGGATTTCTTGAAAGAGCCGGGAGCTCATGCCCTCGCCTAGCAGGGTATTCAGCAACCCCAGGGCGAAGCGCTCCGGATGGTTGAGGGAGAGCCCGGGCACGGCCAGACAGATATGGGCCTGTTGGGTGTCTTTATATTGGATTCGGTGCCGTGGCTCGGCCTGCACGTCCTTCACCTCCTGCCAGCTTCCGTCCGCGGACGACCGCCAGCCGCCCAGGGCTCGATGCAAGCTGTCGACTGCCTGGTCGTGAGTGACGTTTCCGGCCACACTTACCACAGTGGTGTTGGGGGAATAGTGACGGACAAGATATGCTAACAGATCTTCACGTTGCAAGCGCGATACGGTCTCTTTGGTGCCAGCGATGTCTCGGCCCAGGGGATGTTCACCCCAGAGCACCTGGTCGATCAGGAGGGTTACCAGGTCGCTGGGGGTGTCAAAGATGATCTTGATCTCTTCGAGGATCACCTTACGCTCTTTCTCGATCTCCTCCGGGGCAATCTTCGAATTCAAGAGCATGTCCACCAATATGTCCAGGGCCAGGGCATAATGGGGTTGTGCGACCTTGGCCCAATACACGGTGGCCTCCTGGCTGGTGGCGGCGTTCAACAGCCCCCCCACGCCCTCGATGGCCTCGGAAATATCTTTCGCGGTAGGGCGTTTGGCGGTTCCCTTGAAAAGCATGTGCTCCAGAAAATGCGAGAGGCCACCCTGTCCGTCCAACTCGTAGCGGGAGCCCACGCCGATGAAGAAGGCGATGCTGGCCGAACGAGTGTGAAGCATCTCCGAGGTCAAAACCCGTAGTCCGTTGTCGAAGACAGCTTTGCGGTAAAACTCAGAGTCCGGCACCTTTTAATCTGCTCCTCGAATTTCAAAACTCTAGCTTGGCACGGCCACGGGCAATCTTACCACAGGGTTGGCCGCGATGCAACCAATACAATTGACTGTCCTGGTATAATTAGCCAAAAAAGGAGGCGGGAAGATGCGCATGCCAAGCTACCGGATCGAGAATGACGGTCAGGGCCCTTATGTCCAGTTTTCGTGCGAGATGTGCGAGCGGGAGTTTCCCAGCACGCCCATCAGCTTGCCATCGGCAGTGGACAGGACCTCTTTGACACCACGGGAGCTGGCCGAGGCCTGGCAGCAGGTCCAGGTCAATTTCCGGGAGTGCTCAGCATGTGCCCGGGTGGTATGTGTGTCCAACTTCGATTTTGCAGCGGGTAAGTGCGAGGTGTGTTCCGGGCGACGCCAGAAAGAGGCGGAGAAATGGATGGGCGCCTTGACCGGACTCGCCAGCGCCTTCGGCCTGGGTATCCCGGCCTCGGCGACAGGCGGGCAAGCCTGTCCCCAGTGCGGCAGGCTGGTGGCCGAGGGAGCTGTGTTCTGTCCCTCATGCGGAGCCAGGGTCCCGGCTGGAGCGCCGGAGGTCCTGGTTTGTCCGCAATGTCGGTCCGCATCGCCTCTGGGAACGAAATTTTGCCCAGACTGCGGCGGCGTACTTCCGGTGTCGGGGCAAGAGAAAACGGTGGCCTGCCCCTCCTGCCGTGCTGCCATGCCAGAGGGGACGAAATTCTGCCAGGAGTGCGGAGCCAGGATGCCGGTCCCCCAGATCGCGCCGTCGGTCTGCCCACAATGTGGTGAGCCCACCAAAGGGGCGAAATTCTGCGGCAACTGCGGGGCCAGGTTGTTGTAGAGAACGGACCACAAGATGACACTTCTTTAGTAAAGAAACGGCAGCGGCAGCTACCGACTGAGCTTTGGCCCTCCGGATTGCCTGAACCTAGTGGAACCTGGCGGACCGCAGGATGCGAGCCCGGTTGTGGGCGTGGGGCAGACCCTGGGCGAACATGTCGGACACTACCGCCTCTACGTCGTAGGCCACCCGATGCCGCTCGAAGTGCCATTTGCCAAGAGCCAATTCGAAGATCGTATAAGGGGCACGGTTGTCTCCGTCGAAAGGCAGGCCCACGCTCCCCAGGTTCAGCCAGAGCCGATCGCCGAAGGAGCGATGAAACGCGTGGTGGACGTGGCCGCAAGCAATGACCGCGGCTGAAGTGCTGGTGAGTGCCTCCGAGTACGCCTCGTCCTCCGCCGCGGGCCTGATTGTTTCAGAGGTTGACTGGGGCGTGGCGTGAACCAGCAGGAGCTCACCGCCGTCATCCGGGCGCAACGACCAGCAGAAGGGGAGCTGTCTCAGGTACTGCAAGTCCTCGGTCAAAATCATCCCCTTAGCCCACCAAGCCCAGTCGTCCATTCGTGCCTGGGAATCAGACAACCCATCTTTGGCCCTTGAACTGGCCTCCACCACCATTTCGTCGGTATTTCCCCTGACGATTGCGGCGCCTAACCCTCGCAGGCGGGCCATGACCTCTCTAGGCCGGGGGCCACCGAAGACCAGGTCACCCCCAATGGCGATCTGATCTACTGGCTTTTGCTGAGCCAGGTCAGCCAGGACCGCCTCTAAGGCAGCCAGGTTACCGTGGATGTCTGAGAACATGGCGATGCGCATCTAGCTCACTTCCCCGGGATTCCTAGATATGTCGTGTTCGGTGTGGATTATCATGGGAAGTCTACCACCACCTACGTAGGCTGTCAACGCGGACTTGGTGACGATGGCACTCTATCTGGCCTCGGCAGCTTTCCCTGGTGTGGCAACACCCCGTGGTTGTGCGATTTGCCACACCAATGATCAGCTTGGAGCGACGTCCTGGTGCTGTGGTGATCTCTTTAACTAGCAAAGCTGATCGCCCTTGCGGTTTGCTGGAGGTTGGGATATACTTGGCCGACAGATCGGAGGGTGTCGGTAGTTTGGGCACGGTGGG
>JACQYG010000309.1 GCA_016208345.1 Chloroflexota bacterium | reverse complement strand
TATCTGGGGGAGTTCCTGGGTGCGGTCCTGATGTTCGTCGGCTTCCTCCAGGCCACCAGGGTAGAGGCTTCTACACTAGTACAGAAGCGCTGACCGCTGAAGTTGCAATTGTACGTCTATGGGCCTTTCGCCCTGGCCCACAGGGTGAAAGGCCTTGTCGTCTCCTTCGAAAATAACCGCGATTTTCATGCGTCGTGGTGCGCTGTGGCGCATGGAGGATTCCCTTGTTAACCTCATACATCTTCCAGGTGCCAAGCTAATACACCTGGAAGGTGTATTAGGGTGAGGTGATGCCACGTGAGAGAGGAAAACCACGGCGAAGACCATGAAGCCAACCGTCGTGGCACGGCCAGAGCACAATTGCCAGAACCTTGTTGGAACGCCCTTCTCGGTGTCCTGGTCATCCTGGGATTGGGCATGGTGATCCTGATCGCCCTGGCCTTGGGTGTAGCCCTGGGGGTGCTGCGCTGGTGATTTCTTTGTTTATAAACAAAGGGTGTTGAAGAACCGGCCGCTCACCCTTGACCGTGCCGGGCCTTGGTGCTATACTAAACCCAAGCACACGCGACCCTCAATGTGGCGTCCGGACCAGGACGAAAGGAGGCGTAGCGTTCGACCATTCCAGGCGATCCCCTCTGCGTAGCGTTCGACCATTCCAGGCGGCCCCTCCAACTGTTTCCCCCGGTGAAGAGATCTCACTTACAAGGAGGTAAACGTGAGGCAAACACCTCTATATGAGACCCACGTGGCGCTGAAGGCCCGGATGGTGGAATTCGGCGGCTGGAACATGCCGGTACAGTACGCCAGCATCATCGACGAGCACCGCAACGTACGCCGGGCGGCGGGCCTCTTCGACATCGACCACATGGGCCAAATGGAAGTACAGGGCCCCGATGCCCTGCCCTATCTCCAGCGACTGCTCACCTTCGATGTCTCTGTCTTGCAGATGAACCAGGCCCACTATTCCCTGGTCTGCTATGCTGATGGCGGCATCGTGGACGACATCTTCGTCTACCGCTTCCCGGACCGTTATTTTCTCGCCATCAATGCCGCCAACACCGAGAAGGATTACCAGTGGTTCCTTTACCACACCAGGGGTTTTGGCGTGGACGTGAAGGATATCTCCGATAGCACTTACATGCTGGCGTTACAGGGACCCAAGGCCCAGGCGATCCTCCAGAAACTCACCACGGCTGACCTGAATGGGCTCCAGTTCCACTATGCCCTGGAGGACAGGGTGGCAGGCATCCCCACGATCATCGCCCGCACCGGGTACACCGGCGAGGACGGCTTCGAGCTCTTCTTCCCGGTTGCCCAGGGCAAGGCCATGTGGGACAGGATCATGGAGGCAGGGAAGCCCCTGGGCCTGTGGCCCATCGGCCTGGCGGCCCGGGATAGCCTGCGCTTCGAGCCCAAGATGCCGCTCTACGGCCAGGAGATCGCCTCCGACATCAACCCCCTGGAGGCCGGCCTGGGCTGGGCGGTGGACTTCGACAAGGGCGAGTTCATCGGCCGCGAGGCCCTGCTCAAGGTGAAGCTGGAAGGACCCCGGCGGAAACTCGTGGGCTTCGAGATGGTCGAACGCGGCGTTCCTCGACATAACTACGAGCTGGCTCGGGACGGCAAGGCCGTGGGCTACGTCACCACCGGCATGTACTCCCCCACCCTGGACAAGAACCTGGGGCTGGGCTACGTCCCGGTGGAACTCTCGACCCTGGGGACGGAGATCGACGTGATCGTGCGCGGCAAGCCGGTGAGGGCGAAGATCGTGAGGACGCCGTTCTATACGCCGGCATATAAGCGATAGCAGAGAGCAGGTAGCAGGTAGCAGAGAGGGCAGACTCCCGGTGTCTGCCAGACACCGGGAGTCTCCAGGACTAGTAAAGGGCAATAAGCTTGAAGCTTGCGGAAAGGATAGATAGCGATGAATATCCCTGAAGACCTCAAGTACACCAAAACCCACGAATGGGCGCGCATCGAGGGTGGCGAAGCAGTGGTGGGCATCACCGATTACGCCCAGGAGCAGCTCTCGGACATCGTTTTCGTGGAGCTGCCCGGCATCGGCGACTCCTTCAAGCAGGGCGACTCCTTCGGCGTGGTGGAGTCGGTGAAGGCAGCCTCGGATTTCTATACCCCGCTCTCCGGCACCATCACGGCCGCAAACGATGCCCTGCTCAAAGATCCGGCCCTGGTTAACAAAGACCCCTACGGCGCGGCCTGGATGGTCAAGCTCCAGCCCGTAGACCTTAAGGAGCTGGACAACCTGATGGACGCCGCGGCCTACGAGAGGTTCCTGGAAACAGAAGGAGGGCACCACTGATGTGCTACATCCCTAACACCGATGCCGAACGCGAGGCAATGCTGGCGAGGATCGGGGCCAAGGGCGTGGACGATCTGTTCTGCGACGTGCCCAAAGACAAGCGTTACCCGCCACTGGACCTGCCCGAGGGGGTCTCCGAGGCGGAGATACTGGCCGACCTGCAACAGTTGAGCGAGGCCAACGCCGATGCCCGGCACTTTCCCATCTTCCTTGGGGCGGGTGCCTATAACCACTTCATCCCCAGCGTGGTGGGCCACGTCATCGGACGCTCGGAGTTCTACACCGCGTATACCCCCTACCAGCCCGAGATCAGCCAGGGCACCTTGCAGACCATCTTCGAGTACCAGAGCCTGGTGTGCGAGCTTACCGGCATGGAGGTGGCCAACGCCTCGCATTACGATGGCGGGACCGCTGTGGGTGAGGCGGCCATCATGGCCATTTCTCTGGTAAAGAAACCGGCAAAGATCGTCGTTTCCCCGGCGCTTCATCCGGAGTACCGGCAGGTGTTGCGCACCTACACCGAGGGGCTGGATGTGCAGGTCGTGGGCGACGAGGACTTGACCGCCGACCTGGAAAGGCTGGCAAAGCTGATCGACCAGGGCACTGTCTGCGTGCTGGTGCAAAACCCCGATTTCCTGGGGGAGTACCACGACCTGACCGACATCTCGGAGAAGGCCCACGGCGCCGGCGCGCTCCTGGTGGTGGTGGTGGACCCCATCTCCCTGGGCCTGTTCAAGGCCCCGGGCGACTTCGATGCGGACATCGTGGTGGGCGAGGGCCAGAGCCTGGGCAACCCCATGAGCTTTGGCGGCCCGTACCTGGGGCTGTTTGCTTGCAAGGAAAAGTACGTCCGGCGCATGGCCGGCCGCCTGGTGGGCCAGACCAAAGACTCCAGGGGCCAGCGGGGTTTCGTCTTGACCCTGCAGACCCGGGAGCAGCACATCCGCCGGGAGAAGGCCACCTCCAATATATGCTCCAACGAGGCCTTGAATGCCCTGGCGGCGTGCGCGTACCTCTCCACCCTGGGCAAGCACGGCTTGCGGCGGGTGGCCGAGCTTTGCTACCACAAGTCCCATTACGCGGCCAGGGCTATATCGGAGATACCGGGCTTTACCCTGGTCTCCCGAGAGCCTTTCTTCAAGGAATTCGTGGTGCGCTGCCCGGTCGAGCCCAGGCGCATCAACAAAGCGCTCCTGCGCCACGGCATCATCGGCGGCTACGAGCTGGGCAAGACCCATCCGCACCTGGCCGACTGTATGCTCTTCTGCGTCACCGAGATGAACACCAAGGGGGAGATCGATCACCTGGTGGAGGCGCTGAAAGGGGTGGCCAAATGACCGAGCCTTTGATCTTCGAATTGAGCTCGCCGGGACGCATGGGTTGCACCCTGCCACAATGCGATGTGCCTGAGGCGCCGCTGCCGGAGGAGGTGCTCCGCGGTGAGCTGGGCCTGCCCGAGGTGACGGAGGTGGAGATAACCAGGCACTTCGTGAACCTGTCGCAACTGAACCACGGCGTGGATGTGGGCTTCTATCCCCTGGGCTCCTGCACCATGAAGTACAACCCAAAGGTCAATGAGGAGGTGGCCAAACTGCCCGGCTTCGCCCACATCCATCCCTACCAGGACGAGTCCACGGTCCAGGGAGCCATGCTCCTGATGTACGAGTTGCAGGAGTTCCTGGCGGAGATCGCCGGCCTGCCGGCGGTGGCGCTGCAGCCGGCGGCGGGGGCTCACGGCGAGTTCACCGGCATGCTGATCATGCGGGCCTACCACCAGTCCCGGGGCCAAACCCGGCGCACCAGGGTGCTCATTCCCGACTCGGCCCACGGCACCAACCCGGCCACCTCGGCCATGGGTGGGTACCAGGTGGTGGAGGTGAAGTCGGACTCCCGGGGCAACGTGGACCTGGCGGAGCTCCGGCGGCTGGCCGACGATACGGTGGTCGGCCTGATGTTGACCAACCCCAACACCCTGGGGCTCTTCGACGAGCACGTGCAGGAGATAGCGGACGTAGTGCACAAGGCGGGTGGGCTTCTCTACGGCGACGGGGCCAACCTGAACGCCTGCCTGGGCGTGGTGAAGCTGGGCGAGCTGGGCTTCGACATCCTGCACTATAACCTGCACAAGACCTTCTCCACGCCCCACGGCGGGGGTGGCCCGGGCTCCGGCCCGGTGGCGGTGACGCGGCAACTGGCCAAGTTCCTGCCAGGGCCCATCGTTAGGATGAGCCGGTCCGGCAGGCTCAGCTTCTATATGCCGCCCAGAACCGTGGGGCGGGTCAAGACCTTCTACGGCAACTTCGGCGTCATGGTCCGGGCCTACACCTACATCCGCATGCTAGGGCCGGAGGGTTTGCGGCAGGTCAGCGAGAACGCCGTGCTGAACGCCAACTACCTGATGGCTCGCCTGAGAGAGGCCTTTGACTTGCCGTATGACCGGGAGTGCAAGCACGAGTTCGTCCTGGCTGGCACCCGGCAGGCCAAAAAGGGGGTGCGCACGCTGGACATGGCCAAGCGGCTCATGGACTTCGGCTACCACCCGCCCACGGTGTATTTCCCGCTCATCGTCCCCGAGTGCTTGATGATCGAGCCCACGGAGACAGAGAGCTTGCGCACCCTGGACGGCTTCGCCGAGGCCATGCTCCAGATCGCCAACGAGGCGGAGACGGACCCCGAGAAGGTGAAGACCGCCCCGCATAACACCAGATTCGGCCGCCTGGACGAGGTCACCGCCGCCCGGGAGCCGGTCCTGAGGTGGAAGGGGGAGAAGCCCAACCGCGTTGGGCGATTTGCCCGTTTTTATCGCAGAGCCCGCAGAGAGCGCAGAG
>JACQYG010000303.1 GCA_016208345.1 Chloroflexota bacterium | reverse complement strand
TTGGTCAGGTAGCTTCGGGCCTCGAGGGATCGGGCCCGCTGGACCTCGTCGGCCAACACTCCCAGGTACCGCCCGAGCTGGAAGTAGGCCCGTTGGATATCCCGGATGGACGCGGCCGGCCCCCGCCAGGCCCCGTAGTACAGCCGGTCGTGGGCCTCGCGCAGGCTGGCAAAGGGGAACTCGCGATACGGGGGGCTGGGAGGCGCCGAGAGTTCCTCGGCCCGGCGGTTACAGGCGTCAATGTTCTCCAGGTGCTCCTCGCGCATCTCCGCGAGTAAATCCCGAGTTTCGGGGTCCAGGGGCACCCCGAGGAGCACATCCAGGCGCTCGTACCTGTACTGGGAGGCCGTTATGCCTTTGTCGACCACCGAGGACTGAAGGTAAAACTGCATCCAGGGGGTGATCGTGGTGCCGATGGTGGCAATGAAGAGCAAGACGAAATTGGCCTCCAGGCGGAAGGATGGGACCGCCAGGCTCCGAAGGGCCAGGCCCCAATCCTGAGGGGTCACCAGCCCGGCCAGCACATAGGCCCCCTGGAAAAGGGCAAACAAAAGGAAGATCCTTTCCGCGAAGCGGTAGGAGCCCCTCACCACCAGGCCCCATACCATCAAGGCGGCCAGGGGCACGGAGATGTAGCGGCTGACCCCGAATATCTCCAGCCCCGCGGCGATGCCGGCGAACTCGGCCACGGTGGTGGCGAAGTTGGCCAACAAGAGCACCAGCATGGCAAACGTGGTCCAGCGGACGCCGAAGTTCTCACGGATCAGGTCGGAAAGGCCCTTACCGGTCACCGCCCCCATCCGGGCGCACATCTCCTGGACGACGCCCAGGCTGAAGGTGATCAGGAAGAGCATCCACAGCATCTCGTAGCCGTAGCTGGCCCCCACCACGGAGTAGGTGGTGATGCCGCCGGCGTCGTTGTCGGCCGTCGCCGTGATGATCCCCGGGCCCATGATGGTCAGGTAGAGGAGTATGGCCTTGCGGTTGATCCTGGGGAAACGCATGCTTTGCCCCCTGTCAGAGGATGGCGTACGAGAGCAGGCGGCTGGCCAAACTCAGGTAGATCACCACGCTGATCACCCCAATGATGGGATCCACCACCGGGCCGGCAGCCAGTGTAGGGTCCAGGTGACCGGCCTTCAGCATCAGCGGGAGGACGGCCCCGATGAACGTCGCCGATACCAGCGTCACCGCCAGGCTGGCACCTACCACCAATCCCAGTTCAGCCGTACCCAGCCAAAGATAGGCTACCAGGGCCACCGCCAGGCCGGCCACCACTCCGGCGATGCTGCCTATCCCAAGCTCCTTCCAGAATATCTCCACCGGACTGGCCGCACCGGTGGAGGCGCCCCGGCTGACCACCGCCAGGGACTGGCCGCCCACGCTGGCCCCCACCGCCAGTAACAGAGGGATGAAATAGGCCAGCGCCAGGACTGACTGGATGGATTGAGAATAGTTACGCATCACCAACGCGGTGATGATGCCGCCCACCAGCGTGGCCGACAGCCAGGCAAAGCGTCCCAGGGCCGCGTGCCAGAAAGACCCGGCCTGTTGGACATCTTGCACGGTGGTGCCGGCCATTTGAGAGATATCCTCGTTGGCCTCCTCGTGCACCACCTCCAGCACGTTGTCCACGGTAACTACGCCCCGCAAACGGTCCCGCTCGTCCACCACCGGCACTGCCAGGAGGCTGTACTTGGCCATGACCCGGGCCACCTCCTCCTGGTCAGTGTCCAGGTAGACCTTGATCACGTTCTGATCCATGATGTCCCGGAGCAGCTTCTTGGGCGACGCCGTGACCAGGCGGCGCATTGAGACCACCCCCACCAGGTGATCTTCTCTGTCGGTGACGAAGAGGTAGTAGGTGGTCTCCTCCTCCGGAGCTCCCAGGCGCAGTTGTTCTATCGCCTGTTCCGCAGTAAGGTCTTCCCTAAGCACGAGCACATCGGTGCTCATGCGCCCGCCAGCGGTGCGCTCGCCGTACTGCAAGAGATCCTTCACCTCCTGTGCCGGCTCCTCCTCCATCAATGACAATATCTCCTGGGCCTTCTCCTGCGAGAGATCGCCGATGATATCTGCCGCCTGGTCCACCGGCATGGCCTCCAAAAGGTCCGAGGCCCGGGCGCTGTCCAATTCCTCCACCAGGTCGGCCTGATAAGGCGCCTCCACTTCCTGGAGGGCATCGGCGGCGGTCTCTACGTCCAGGCTTTCCAGGAGGGCGGTGCCTGCCTCAGGCTTCATTTGTTCAATAAGGTCGGCCAGATCTGCTGGGTGCAACTCGCGTAGCTTGGAGTGGGGGACCGTGAGCTTGACGCTGGGAGCCTCAGCTTCCAGGGGCTCCACATAGTTCCACGTCACCAGCCGCTCGGGGACCTTGAAGGGGACCAGCCGCCGCAGAAAGGCCTGGAAGCTGATGTCCGCCCCCAGGAGCCGGGCCACCCCCTTCACCTGAGCCAGCTTGAGGTCGTTAACCTTGACGACCCGGCGCCCCTGGGTGTCTACGATCTGCTTGTCCAGGACGTCCCGGGACAGGAAAAGCTCGCCGTTGCGCGGCAAATAAGGCTTGATGCTCTCCTTGGGCACGTTTAACGAGAGGCGAGGCTCCTCCAGGCCCACCACGTAACGCCAGGGCACCAGGAGGGTTTCCCTGGCAGAGAGACGGGCAGGGGCAGGCACAGCCACGGCCAGGGCCACCACGGTGGGTAAGAGCTCCCCATGGGACACCACCAGGTCGCTAAGGCTTCCCATCTTGCGTCCCTCAGAATCGTAGACCGCTTTGTTGAGCAGGTCGCTGAGGAAGACCATCCAAACCGCCCCCGTCTGTAGAGTAGAACAGGGAGCGTGCGGAGGCGCCTGCGCCGAGCGTGATTT
>JACQYG010000007.1 GCA_016208345.1 Chloroflexota bacterium | reverse complement strand
AAGTATCTTCCGCCAGCGGCTCCGGGACCCCCGGAGGCGGAAGCAGAAGCTGGCCCCGACCGCAGAGGAGGCAGTGGAGCACATCCCTCTTCCCTCCACAGAAGGCGGCCAGGAGAAGCCTTCCTTGCCCCCCAGGGTAGCCCGGGAACTGGGCCACCTGGAGGAGATCTACCGGGCCCTGGTCCTGGGAACCAGGGACTACGTCCTCAAAAACGGCTTTCGGAGGGTGGTGATCGGCCTCTCAGGTGGGATTGACTCCTCCCTTACCACGACCATCGCTGCCGATGCCCTGGGGAGAGAGAGTGTGGTGGGGGTTTTCATGCCCTCCTGCTATTCGTCCCAGGAGAGCCACGCCGATGCCCAGGAGCTGGCCCGCAATCTTGGGGTCCAATTGATGATCGTGCCCATAGACGGTGCTTTCCAGGCCTATCTCGGCATGCTGGACGAGGCCTTTACCGGCCGGGAACGGGACGTGACCGAGGAGAACCTCCAGGCCCGCATCCGGGGCAACATCCTCATGGCCCTCTCTAACAAGTTCGGCTGGTTGGTGCTGGCGACCGGCAACAAGAGCGAGATGAGCGTTGGCTACGCCACCCTCTACGGCGATATGGCCGGCGGCTTCGCCGTTATTAAGGACGTGCCTAAGACCCTGGTGTACGAGCTGGCTCGTTATCGCAACTCTTTGGGCCCGGTCATCCCGGAGCGGGTCTTGGCCAAGGCGCCCACGGCGGAGCTCCGGCCCAATCAACGGGATGAAGACAGCCTTCCCCCCTACGCCATTCTCGACCCCATCCTCCAGGCCTACGTGGAGGAGGATCGGAGCCTGGCCGAGATCGTAGCCCAAGGCTTTGACCAGCGGGTGGTGCACGAGACAATGGCCATGGTGGACCGCAGCGAGTATAAGCGCCGCCAGGCCCCGCCGGGCATCAAGATCACTCCACGGGCCTTCGGCAAGGACCGGCGGCTCCCCATTACCAATCGCTACCGCTCCCATGGACCATGACCAGAGACCCGATACACGGTGCACAATAACCAAAGACTCAAGATCAATGCTCAATCACTACCCCGACCTCCTTCCGCGGCATTTATCACCAGCTTACCGGAGAATCGAGTAGTGGCCAATGGATCTAACTGGTAGTAGGTCCTTGGTGCCGGGGGCGGGGGTCGAACCCGCACGGAGTCGCCTCCAGCGGATTTTAAGTCCGCCGCGTCTGCCGGTTCCGCCACCCCGGCGCTATCCCAAGAGGCTCAAAAGCCGATGGCCCTTGAGCGCCATCGGCTGTGGAGGATAAAGAAGGAATGGAGGCGACGAGCGGATTCGAACCGCTGAATAGGGGTTTTGCAGACCCCCGCCTTAACCTCTTGGCCACGTCGCCCTTTTTGTCAGCCAGATCACCTTAAGCAAAGCGGCCGGCCGGTTCGCCGGCGCCGGCCGCAGGTGCCGGAGATTAAATGGAGCGGAAGACGAGATTCGAACTCGCGACCCTCTCCTTGGCAAGGAGATGCTCTACCGCTGAGCCACTTCCGCACCGGTTTCAATATAGCAAAAACGCGCCTGGTTGTCAACAGTTTGGTGCCGAGGCGCAGAATCGGACTGCGGACACCGCGATTTTCAGTCGCGTGCTCTACCAACTGAGCTACCTCGGCACCCAGGGCCTCGATCGAGCCCGGCGTCGTGGCCCGTCGCATCGAGGCACCTGTAGTATATCAAAGCCTACCTCGCAGTGTCAAGGTTCCGCGCTCATCCACAGGGGCCCGCTTCTGAGGATGCCGGGCGCCCTTTGGCCCGTCCAGCTCACAGTTGCCGGCCAAGATCATGTTCTCTATCCCTGCTGGCCGGCAGCCTTCTCCCTGATCAGGCTCAGGAGGGGCTCGATGATGTCGATGGGCATCGGGAAGACGATGGTGGAGTTCTTCTCCACTGAGATCTCGGTGAGCGTTTGTAGGTAACGGAGCTGGAGCGACGTGGGCTCTGAGGCGATAACCTTGGCGGCCGCGGCCAGGGCCTTGGAGGCCTGGAGCTCACCCTCAGCGTGAATGATCTTGGCCCGTTTCTCTCGCTCGGCCTCGGCCTGTTTGGCCATGGCTCGCTGCATGGTCTGGGGCAGCTCCACATCCCGGACCTCCACCACACTTACCTTTACTCCCCAGGGCTCGGTCTGCTGGTCGATGATGACCTGCAACGTCTGATTGATCTTATCGCGTTGCGAGAGGAGCTCGTCCAGCTCCGACTGCCCCAGGACGTTGCGCAGGGTGGTCTGGGCAATGAGCGAGGTGGCCCGGATGTAATCCAGGACCTTCACCACCGCCTCCTCCGGGTTCACTACCCGGAAGTAAACCACCGCATTTACCTTTATGGTGACGTTGTCCCGGCTGATGACCTCCTGGGAGGGGACGTCCATGGTCACCGTGCGCAGGTCAACCTTAACCATGCGGTCGATGATGGGTATGATCAGAAAGAGCCCAGGCCCCCTTGCCCCAATGAGGCGCCCCAGCCGGAAGATGACACCCCTTTCGTATTCCTGCACCACCTTGATGGCCGCGCCAGCTAACATGAGCACCAGTATGACTGCTACGCCAACCACAGAAGTCAGAAACTCAAACATAGCCCGCCACCTCCCTAAAATGTGAATTCCACGGAAAGGCCACCCCATTGCCGTTCGTCCATGCTGGATTATACATCTTATCCCGGACCCGCGCAAGGAAAATCCTCAAGCTAAATCCCTCTCACGCCCTGGCTCACCGTGCCCCACTCCACCGATGGGCCGTGAAAACAAAGCCCCTCCCATCATCCGGGGAGGGGCTCCGAGAAGAGCAAGACTACCTTGAGCATAGAATTGGTGCCGAGGAAGGGATTTGAACCCTTATGAGGTTGCCCCCACTAGGTCCTGAACCTAGCGCGTCTGCCATTCCGCCACCTCGGCACAACGACGGGTCCGCAAGTTAGTGAGCCGACCGGTGAATGGGCTTTCAACCCGGTCTTTAGAGTAAACGTCTGGCCGTCCGATACATACCCAACGACTGACATTTTACGCGAATTGCCCCAAGAAGTCAACCTCTGTCAAGGACTGCGCCGGGCTGGCTCGCCTATTTCGGGAACGCCTTCCAACCTCGTCACGGCCTAAGTTTTGGCAGGAACAGGGGTGGGGGTTGATGTCGGCGTTGGCGTAGGTGTCGCCGTTCCGCCCTGAAAAGGCAGGGAGCCCTGAGAGTACAGGTAGGCGAAAGCCACAGCCAGGATCAGAAGGACAGCCAGGGCTAGGACCCCAATGGTGCTGAAGAACCCCTTGAGCCATTCCCGGCCACCGTAGGGTGGCCGCAGGATCACGTAGAGCGCCACCACCGCCATCACCAATACGAGCAAGCCCCAGAAGAGGATGAGGACGAGGGGCATGGAAACTACCATTATGTCCTCCAAGAAACGTGTGGCTATCCAGCCCGGGACTGTCCCAACCAGCACGGTTGGTTTTCGCCTGCCCTTGCCGCGGCGCCACGCTCTCGAGATTATAGCACTGCCGAAACTGGTTTTCAAGACCAAGTCGGCAGAGCATCATCATCTTTGGCCTATGGCGGCTCAGGGATTATCCCGTCAAAGAGGTCGCCCTCGGCCTCGCCCGGGCGGGGAAACCGGCGATGTAGGTACTCCACGGGAGGAAAAATCCCCTGAGCCTGGGCAAGGCCAGCGTCCCTCAAGGTAGTGGCGATCTGCGTATGGTGGCAGGCGAAGGCTTGGTGTTTAATGGTCAAATAGGCGGAGATGTCAAAGGCTAGCGTGGGCGGGTCATCCATGTTCGAGAAGTGGCTGAAACGCAAAGCCGGCGGTGCCGCGGCGGCGAAATAGTATAGCTTAGCAGGCTGGTGAGGGGGGAGACCCAGACCGGTATTTATACCCCGGTTCCCAGCAAGGAAAAAGGCTTCAGTCATCGCGCGGTTGGTGGCTACGTGTTGAGGATGGCCATATTCGCCATTAGAGCCATGGGTGATCACCACCTGGGGCCGAAGAAGCCGGAGGACCTCCACCAATTTGGTTTTAAACCCGCTCATATCGGGTACGGCTGGCCGTAGAACATTGTTGGGCGCAGGCAGCGGGTCCACGTAGTCTAAGAACTCCACCCGGCTCACCCCCAGCACCCGGGCCGCACAGCGCATCTCTTGCTCTCGCACTGCGCCTAACTGCCCCCGGGTGCAAATTGGCGGGTCGCCGCATGACCCGCCTTCCCCCCGGGTGGCGCACAGGATGGTGATCTCAGTCCCTCTATGGGCGTACACGGCCATGGTGCCGCCCAGGCAGATGGTCTCATCGTCTGGGTGAGCGGATACCACCAGCATCGAATACACTCTCTGACCCCTCGCCAAGAGAAATGGCTCCTTCTGGAGCAACTTGCCTTCGATGTGTTAACCCAAATCCATAGCATGAGCCCGCTGGCCTGGGGCTGCTGGCGACGTCGCCGCCATTTAATACATGTATATTGTAGACGAAGCAGGCCCTGTTTTCAATGATGTTGTTGCTGTAACGCCGTAGCGTTACATTGATTTTGGATAGCGGAGCAAGAGTGGTACGGCCTTGACGTAGACAACTCTTTGAATTATGATTGTCGGCGTTGACGCGATGATGCAGAGGGCGGCCATGTACACTGGAGTGGAGCCAGTAGCGCGCCTGATCGAGGAATTCACGAAACTCCCTGGGATAGGCCCAAAGACCGCTCAGCGGCTGACGTTCCATTTGCTGCGCCTGCCCGCGGAGCAGGCCCGGTCCCTGGCCGAGGCCATAGTGCAGGTCAAGGACAGGGTCTTTTTTTGCTCTACTTGCCACAATATCACTGAGACCGATCCCTGTGCCATTTGTGCCAGCCAGGAGCGGGACCGGTCGCTGATCTGCGTGGTGGAGGAGCCCCTGGACGTCCTGGCCCTGGAACGAACTCGGGGGTTCAAGGGCCTGTACCACGTTTTGCATGGGGCCATCTCCCCGGTGGACGGCATTGGCCCCGAAGAACTCAGAATAGACTCCTTGCTTTCGCGGCTTAAAGGATCACCGGTGAAAGAGGTGATCCTGGCCACCAACCCCAATCTGGAGGGCGAGGCCACGGCCATGTACCTGCAGCGCCTCATCTCGCCATTGGGCATAATGGTCACCAGGCTGGCCCGAGGGTTGCCAGTGGGCAGTGACCTGGAATACGCCGACGAGGTGACGCTAACACGGGCCCTGGAGGGACGTCGCGAGATGTAGGGTGATTGAGAAATTGGCGGCCG
Source organism: Chloroflexota bacterium (assembly GCA_016208345.1). Classification (GTDB taxonomy): domain Bacteria; phylum Chloroflexota; class DTOL01; order DTOL01; family JACQYG01; genus JACQYG01. The sequence goes on along the minus strand of JACQYG010000007.1, from coordinate 10,736 downwards.
AAAACCCTTGACAATTGGGGGATTTCTGGTATTATTACTTTTCGCCGTCGCTGGAAACGCGAAGCAAGAGGTATTGACAAGACCTGCGACTTGTGATATTATAATATTCCGCTAAAGAAGCGGCGCACCTTAACAATTGAAGAGTGGTAGGAACGGTAGCGCTCTTGGTCGTTAAGGCCAAGAACGGTCCGATTCTCGGGTCAACGTCAAAAGAAGACAAATTCTTTTGGAGAGTTTGATCCTGGCTCAGGATAAACGCTGGCGGCGTGCATAATACATGCAAGTCGAACGGGGTTGGTTGAGTAGCAATACAAGGCCAACCTAGTGGCAGACGGGTGAGTAACGCGTAGGTGACCTGCCGCGAAGTGGGGAATAACTGTCCGAAAGGACGGCTAATACCGCATGTGGTCGCCCATTCATTTGGGCGATTAAAGGAGCAATCCGCTTCGTGAGGGGCCTGCGTCCGATTAGCTAGTTGGCGGGGTAATGGCCCACCAAGGCGACGATCGGTAGCTGGTCTGAGAGGACGATCAGCCACACTGGGACTGAGACACGGCCCAGACTCCTACGGGAGGCAGCAGTAAGGAATTTTCCGCAATGGGCGAAAGCCTGACGGAGCAACGCCGCGTGGACGACGAAGGCCTTCGGGTCGTAAAGTCCTTTTCTGTGGGACGATGATGACGGTACCACGGGAATAAGCATCGGCTAACTACGTGCCAGCAGCCGCGGTAATACGTAGGATGCCAGCGTTGTCCGGATTTATTGGGCGTAAAGAGCGTGTAGGCGGTGCCCTAAGTTGGTCGTGAAAGCTCCCGGCTTAACTGGGAAGGGTCGATCAATACTGGGGCGCTTGAGGGCAGACGAGGAGAGTGGAATTCCCGGTGTAGTGGTGAAATGCTTAGATACCGGGAGGAACACCAGTGGCGAAGGCGGCTCTCTGGGCTGTTCCTGACGCTGAGACGCGAAAGCTAGGGTAGCGAACGGAATTAGATACTCCGGTAGTCCTAGCTGTAAACGATGGACACTAGGTGTCGGGGGTATCGACCCCTCCGGTGCCGCAGCTAACGCAATAAGTGTCCCGCCTGGGGACTACGGTCGCAAGACTAAAACTCAAAGGAATTGACGGGGGCCCGCACAAGCAGCGGAGCGTGTGGTTTAATTCGACGCAACGCGTATAACCTTACCGGGGTTTGACATGTATCCGAAAGCGGCGGAAACGTCGCCCTCCCGCAAGGGACGGGTACACAGGTGCTGCATGGCTGTCGTCAGCTCGTGCCGTGAGGTGTTTGGTTAAGTCCCGCAACGAGCGCAACCCTTGTCGTTAGTTGAATCACTCTAACGAGACTGCCGAGAATAACTCGGAGGAAGGTGGGGATGACGTCGAGTCAGCACGGCCCTTACATCCCGGGCTACACACACGCTACAATGGGCGGTACAGAGGGTTCCCAAGCCGCGAGGCGGAGGTAATCCCTTAAAACCGTCCTCAGTTCAGATTGCAGGCTGCAACCCGCCTGCATGAAGTCGGAGTTGCTAGTAACCGCAAGTTGCCGAGGGTGGGGCTGGCAATTGGGACGAAGTCGTAACAAGGTAGCCGGACCGGAAGGTGTGGCTGGATCACCTCCTTTCTAGGGAGAACGGCGGCACCTGGTGGAAAATGGTGGGATCTCAAGTTCCCTTGGCCCTCCATTTGAGAAGCAGCAGGAGCCGGTACTCCTAGGTCGATAGCAGGCTGATAACCTGCTTCCCTATCCCGAGAATTCGCCTTTCCTACCACTCTTCAGTCGTTAAGGTAAGTTAAGGGTTAAGGGTTAAGGGTTAGAACTGATCTTGTAGTCAGCCCTCATCCCCTAACCCTTATGCTGTGTCTTGGGGGCCTTTAGCTCAGCTGGTTAGAGCGCAGTCCTGATAAGACTGAGGTCTCTGGTTCGAGACCAGAAAGGCCCACCATGTTTAGAGTGATTAGTGCATGAGTTGATGAGCAGGTGGTGAGATGGGTAAATGAGGCGAGGAGTGATTCGTCTGCTCCGTGTGTCGCCCATCCACTCATAGGCTGATTGGCTCATCACTCGGCTGGGGATGTAGCTCAACTGGGAGAGCGCCTCCCTTGCACGGAGGAGGTCAGGGGTTCGAATCCCCTCATCTCCACCAGAAAAGCCCTATTGACAAAGCTGTTCTGAAGTAGTATACTTTAGTGTGCTTGGCTGGGCAGCCGATCAGGGGGCTGACAGGCGGTAGCTGGAAATAACTGGGGAAGAATGGCAGGGATCAACGAAGACGAATTGAAGACTTGAACGCACGGTGTCTGACCTCAAACCAGGCTATCTTTCGAATGGCTTGAGTGACAGCACCAAGCCATTATTTTTGTCCCCGAAACTGGACTTTGGGCCATGGGCGCTCGGTGAAGCACCCAAGGCCCAGCGTCCAGGCACAAGCCGGATGCTGGCTCAGCACCTTAATAACTGAATAGAATGTGAACTTCAATTTTGCTGACTTAACGTGGGCAAGCTACCAAGGGCACACGGTGGATGCCTTGGCGCCAAGAGCCGATGAAGGGCGTGGCTAGCTGCGATAAGCTGCGGTTTGTTGCTAGCAAACTTACCCGCAGATTCCCGAATGGGGCAACCCGTCCGGAGCAATGTCCGGACACCGTCGGTTGAGACGATTAACACTCGGGTAGGCCGATGGGGGGCACCGGGGGAACTGAAACATCTTAGTACCCCGAGGAAAAGAGATCATTCCCTGAGTAGTGGCGAGCGAAAGGGGAGAAGCCCAAACCCACTGAGCTTAGTGGCCTGCAGGCCTATGCTTGGTTGGGGGTAGTAAGGCCGAGCTGGATGGTTGCAGACATCCGAAGGAGTTACCAATTCGTGCCTTAGTCGAAGCGTCTGGAAAGGCGCGCCAAAGAGGGTGACAGTCCCGTAGCCACCTGAAAGGCACGAACTCCTGCTCGAGTCCTTGAGTACCACGGGGCACGCTAACCCTGTGGGAAACCGGGGAGCCCACTCCCCAAGGCTAAATACTCTTGGCGACCGATAGTGAACTAGTACCGTGAGGGAAAGGTGAAAAGCACCCCGGTGAGGGGAATGAAAAGAACCTGAAACCGTGTGTCTACAAGCAGTCAGAGCCTGTTGCCCCTTCGGGGGTAGGGCAATGGCGTGCCTATTGAAGAATGAACCGGCGAGTTAATTCTAGGCAGCGAGGTTAAGGAGCTAAGCTCCGGAGCCGCAGCGAAAGCGAGTCTGAATAGGGCGTCTAGTTGCCTGGATTAGACCCGAAACCGAGTGAGCTATCCATGGCCAGGGTGAAGCGGGAGTAAAATCTCGTGGAGGCCCGAACCTTTTAGCGTTGCAAAGCTACTGGATGAGCTGTGGATAGAGGTGAAATGCCAAACGAACTCGGAGATAGCTGGTTCTCCCCGAAATGCATCTAGGTGCAGCCTCAGGGGTTCAGCGATGGAGGTAGGGCTCTGGTTGGGCTAGGGGGCACAACGCTTACCAAACCCTGTCAAACCACTAATGCCATCGCTTTATACCCTGGGAGTGAGACGGTGGGGGCTAAGCTCCATCGTCGAGAGGGAAACAGCCCAGACCGTCAGCTAAGGTCCCTAAGTCTAGGCTAAGTGGCAAAGGATGTCGGATTGCACAGACAATCAGGATGTTGGCTTAGAAGCAGCCATCATTGAAAGAGTGCGTAATAGCTCACTGGTCAAGTGGTCCGGCGCCGACAATCCACCGGGGCTCAAGCCTAGCACCGAAGCTACGGGCAATCACTGAACCACTGAACGCCCACAAGGCGCTGAAGCGGCGAGAATGCTGCTTCGGTGGCGTTCTCTCTGTTTCAGTTGTTTCAGTGCTTGCAGTGATTGCGGTAGGGGAGCGTTCTGTACGCCGAGAAGGTAGACCGGGAGGACTGCTGGAGCGTACGGAAGTGCGAATGCCGGTATGAGTAGCGCAAGGCGTGTGATGAAACACGCCCACCGTAAACCTAAGGTTTCCTAGGGAAGGTTAATCCGCTTAGGGTTAGTCGGGCCTAAGCCGAGGGCATACGCCGTAGGCGATGGACAACTGGCGAACATTCCAGTACCACGTGGGGTCGTCATCAGCGATGGGGTGACACAGATGGGTAGGCCAGCCTGCGATTGGATGTGCAGGTGCTAAGCCTGTAGGGGGTCGTCCAGCTAAATGCGGGCGACATCAACCCCGAGGGGTGGGCGGTGCCGCAAGGCCACAAGTGGTTGAGCCCAACTGTCAAGAAAAGCCTCTAGCGAGACTCCATGTGTCCGTACCGCAAACCGACGCTGGTAGGTGGGGGTAAGAGCCCTAAGGTGATCGGGAGACCCCTCGTTAAGGAACTCGGCAATCTAACCCCGTAACTTTGGAAGAAGGGGTGCCTCTGGGGGTGATAACTGCACAGAAGGAGCCTCCGGGGGCCGCAGATAACAGGCCCAGGCGACTGTTTAACAAAAACACATGTCTCTGCTAAAGCGTAAGCTGAAGTATAGGGGCTGACACCTGCCCAGTGCTGGAAGGTTAAGAGGAGAGGGTTCAAAAGCTTTGAATCGAAGCCCCAGTGAACGGCGGCCGTAACTATAACGGTCCTAAGGTAGCGAAATTCCTTGTCGGGTAAGTTCCGACCCGCACGAATGGTGTAACGATCTGGGCGCTGTCTCGACGAGGGACCCGGCGAAATTGAAGTACCCGTGAAGATGCGGGTTACCCACGACAGGACAAAAAGACCCCGTGGAGCTTTACTGTAACTTGGCATTGAGTTGAGGTTAAGTGTGCGTAGGATAGATGGGAGGCTGGGAAGCCGGGCTTGCGGGCTCGGTGGAGCCGACGGTGAAATACCACTCTCATTTAACTTCGACCCTAACCTCTATACATCAACCTGGAAGGGGGACAGTGCCAGGCAGGCAGTTTGACTGGGGCGGTCGCCTCCCAAAAGGTAACGGAGGCGCCCAAAGGTTCCCTCAAGGTGAATGGAAACCACCTGCAGAGTACAAAGGCACAAGGGAGCTTGACTGCGAGACCAACAAGTCGAGCAGAGACGAAAGTCGGGCTTAGTGATCCTACGATTCCGTGTGGAAGGATCGTGGCTTATCGGACAAAAGCTACCCCGGGGATAACAGGCTTATCTTGCCCAAGAGTTCACATCGACGGCAAGGTTTGGCACCTCGATGTCGGCTCGTCGCATCCTGGGGCTGGAGTAGGTCCCAAGGGTTGGGCTGTTCGCCCATTAAAGCGGTACGCGAGCTGGGTTCAGAACGTCGTGAGACAGTTCGGTCTCTATCCGTCGTGGGCGTTGGTGATTTGAGGGGAGCTCTCTCTAGTACGAGAGGACCGAGAGGGACGGACCGCTGGTGTGCCAGTCGTCCCGCCAGGGGCGCCGCTGGGTAGCTATGTCCGGAAGAGATAATCGCTGAAAGCATCTAAGTGAGAAGCCCACCCCAAGATGAGATCACCATGAGCGCAAGCTCGGGAGTCCGCAGGTAGATAACCTGTTTGATAGGCTGCAAGTGGAAGGGTGGCAACACCCGTAGCTAAGCAGTACTAATGGACGATGGCTTCCCGCGTTAGGTCAGCAAAGTTGAAGACGCATTCTATTCAGTTTTCAGGGCGTTGATGGTAGTCAATGAGTTAACCAGTGACGCGTCAACGAGTGGCTGAACCACTCATCTCTCATTGACTCATCGCTTGTATACTCATTGCCTCGCAAATAGGCTCTTCTGGTGATTTGAGCGCGGTGGCACCACCCGTTCCCATCCCGAACACGGAAGTGAAACGCCGCAGCGGTGACGATACTGGGGGGGCAACCCCTTGGGAAAATAGCTCATTGCCAGAGGAGCTTATTTTTTGTCCCTGGCTACTCCAGTCTTGTGGTGATGATCTGCCGGCCACGGACCGATAGATGGATGGTGCCATCCCCCGCCATCGTCAAAGGAGCCTGGGGATCCTCCTAAGAGGTATTCCAGAAGCGCACGATGAGGGCGTCACCTCTTTCGGCCCTCTTTATGGCGCTGATCTCCAGGCACCGGCGCTCGAGCCCGATGAACGACGCTCCGGTTGGCCAGACACCTGTTTTTCTCGTGGCGGAGACAGCGCGCATGGGATGGTTGAAGGATGAGGCCCCACGGCGCGCCTGATCCCAACTGCCGGCGTGGGGCGTCATAGAGTATTCGAAGACGTGCTTCCCCGGACATTGGGCCTCAGGCGTGGCCAGCAAGGGCCCCGCCGCGCCCTGGCGACAGGGCAGGTCGCTAGCTGACAGAACCCCTACACAGCGAAGCAGGGTCAAAGCCACGGTGATGCCAGTCTCTCCTCTTATAACCTCGTACTCCGGCAAACCACGGTTAGCCAGCGTGAAGCCCCCTACGGCGTCGCTCACGTCCACGAATTCCTTCTGGGGGTGGGTGGGCACGGGCTGCTCTATCCAGGCAGCGGTGTCCTGCGGCATGTCCAGGGGCCGCCTCAGGACATCGAAGCTGCCGGCGGCGTGGGAGTAATCGGTCACGATGGGGGTGGGGAAAATCACCCGCAGGCGGTGGTCCTTGGCCCCATTGTCCACCTCAGTGCGGATGTCGATGCGCTTCACCCCGGGATACAGGCTGACGTAGCTGACGATGGGCACATCTACCGTTTCCGGTGATCGGGCCTCACGGCCTTCGCCGAGGCCGGCCGGCAAACGGTAAGCCTGGCTGATGCGCAAAGTGGCCCGAGCTGGGCCAGAGGAGACCAGGCTGATCTCCGGGGCAGAGGCTGGCCGCTCCACTAGCTGATCCCGTGCCGGCGGGCAATAGTTGTATTCATCGCCGGCATCGGCGCCGTCCACGAACCGGTTCAGCCCTGGGAATACCATCCCGGTCTCCATGTCTGTCACCACCAGAGTGCCATCAGCGGCATCCACCGCCACGCGGTAGAACTCGTTTTCCAGGTGGACCTGGGAACTCAGCAATCCCTCAGCATCAGAGGCTCTGGGGCCTTCTTTCCCGGGCACGATGGCGAAGGTCTTGTACCCATAGCCCGGCACGTCGTTGACGATCAGCCCGAGCTTCACCTCCTGGGCCTTGTGCACGCGCACACGAAAGAGCTGCGCCCTGCCAGCCTCCAGGGCTTGCTGGAGCCGCTTCATGGAATCGGCCACCAAGCCCAGGTCAGGCTCGCCGTGCTCCACCAGGGTGATGTCCACGTGCAGGCAGTTTCCATCCTCCTGGAAATACACCTCTTTTACCACCATGCCCAGCACCCTACCTTCCACTACCATGGAGAGAGCCCCTCGGAGGCCTTCCTGGTCGAAGTCGAAGGACGCTAGCTCCTCCTGCTGGGTGCCGAGTACCTGGAATGGGACGGTGCGGCCATCCCGGTCGACGACCTCAAAGCTCTCCAGGCTGCCGGGCAGATCCACAGTAGTCTCTACCCAGTCGGTGCGGGGGCCCGAGACCGGGTTGAAGACGATGATAGGGAGGAGCGATGAGCGCGGAGCGAGCTCTGGCTCTTTGCTGGTCAGTGAAGCAGTGTCGATGGCCTGGGAGATAGCTTGCAGGCTTTGTTGGGTGAGCTCTTCGGCGATCTGTTCCGACCAGTCGTAGCGGGTCGCCATCTCCCGGTGTACCTGGTCCACGCTACACCCGCAGATGGAATCGTGAGGCTGATTTTGCAACAGGTATTTCCAGGCTTGCCAGATGAGCGAGTGGGTTGACGAGGGGAAAAGTGGAGGAGTAATTGCCTCGGTGACCTCGCCCATCGGCCCATCAACCGATCGAGTCATCCGCTCGGCTATCGCCGCCATCGGCTCGGCCCACTTCTCCAGGAGCGCTTCACACCGGGCGTTGCGCTGCTTGATCCACATCCGGGCGGAGAGGACACCGGGCACCAGGTGATGGCGCTTGGGGCAGCGAAGCTCGCCCCGAATGGTGGAAACCTGAGGATTAGCCTTCCGCACCGCCGCCAGGTACATGGGCAAGGTCCCGTGGATCAATTTCGCGTCGGCTAATTCGCGATTGACCGCTTCGAGGGCGGCAGGTAGGCCCGCCTGGGGCTCGGCATGGTCATCGCCATTTAGCAGCAAAAGATAATCGGTGGTGGCGAAGGGTTCCAGAGAAGACCTGATCTCGCTGATCCGCTGCAAAAGTGCACCGAGCTCTAGCGGCAGCCCGCAGGCGTTAGCATAACCGTCTCGCAGATAGGACACGAAGACCGAGGTGCCGTCTGATGCCTCCCAGCGCAGCTCGGTCTTCTCGTCGCTCAGCCCCCGGCGGAAGACCGCCTGGTCGATGCCGAAGCCCCTCAGGATCTGGGGCAACTGGCTGATGTGGCCGAAAGGGTCAGGGACGTAGCCCACCGGCATGACAGGACCGAAATGCGACGCCGAGCGATGTCCCAGCATCAGGTTGCGAATGAGCGCCTCACCGCTCACCAGGAACTCGTCGGGGAGGACGTACCAGGGGCCTACCAGGAGCCTGCCGCGGCGCACGTGCTCGCGGATCTCCTTCTCCTTCTCCGGCCTGACCTCCAGATAGTCTTCCAGGACCACCGTCTGGCCATCCAGGGTGAAATGGCGATATTTCGGGTCGCTGGCCAGGATGTCCAGCAACCTGTCCAGCAGCCGGACCAGCCTTATCCGGAACAATTGAAAGGGCTCGTACCATTCACGGTCCCAGTGGGTATGGGAGACCACGATCAGCTTGGTTTTTCTCATCCGTACCTCCAATATACTGACCGACAGAGCCGTTGGCCGCTACACAGGCAATTTTCGGAGTAGCTCAAGCTCCGCCAGCGATATTCGGACGACAGGACGCCGTCGGTATCGCGATTCATAGTAGGACCACCGCTATCCCGGCCAATGTCACGGCCGCGCCGAGGAGAGAATTAAAGCTGGGTGCCTCGCCCAGCAAAAAATAGCCCAATAGGATGCCACCGGTCACCTCCTGGGTGGCGATGAGGTTGACATAGGTGGCATGGAGACGGCGCAGGGCCGCGTTGTACAGGGTGTGTCCGAAGCCCAGGGGGAAGACCCCCAGGGCCAGGATGGCCAGCACCGCGCCCGGGTGGTAGGCCGGCCGGAAGCTGGCTGCCGCAAGTGGGGCCATCCAGAGCGCCGCCATGCCGTAAACCCCCAAGGCGTAGGTCAGGAGAGGGTAATTGGCTCGTTGGCCCCGGCCGACCACTGAATACAGCCCGAAGCAAACCGCCGAGCCCACGGCCAGGGCGTCGCCGAGTAGCATGCGCCAGCTAAGCTTCGGCTCAAACCCTGCCAGGACCGCCACGCCAACCAATGCCAGGGCGATGCCGACGTATTTGCGGCGGAGGATGGGTTCTTTGAGAAATACGCCGGAGAAGAGCGTGACGAAGACGGGAGAGGTGTAAACCAGGGCCAGAGAGTGGGAGATGCTGGTGAAGCTCAGCGAGGAGATGTAGAAGAAGAAGTGCAGGGCGGCGATCAAACCGAAAAGCACGAACCGGGGTAGGTCCTGCCTCCGGAAGTCGATGCGCTCTCCGGCGAGCGTGGCCAGCAACAAGACGATGGGTGCAGCGGATGTCAACCGCCAGAAGGTGATCTCGAACGGCGACACCGGCGCCGCCCAACGGATGAGCACCGGGCTGGTGCTGAAGAACGTCACCGCCAGGGCCACGTAGACGAGCCCGCGGACTTCTTCTTTGCTCATCTGGATGCTCCAATCAGGAACGTGCCGGCGAAGGCCAGGGCCGAGGCCGTCAGGCGCAGAGGACCGTACTCCTCTGCATGGCTTTTAAGACCAGAAAATAGGTGAATAACCCCAGGATGCCAGAGAGCGACACGCTTACCTTATTAGCGCGCCACTCGTGCGGCAAGGGGCCGATCCTGTGGGTGACCAGCAGGTACACCGTGAAGAACCCCAGGGTGACCGCGAGAACCAGATAGATATAGGGAAAGGGGTCCACCAGTCTGACCCCGACCTTATCGGTCACGGTGTAAGCGGAGATGGCCATCCCTGCCAATAACGCCAACCGGGCTGGCCTGTCCCTCAGCGCCCGTAGTGGCAGTATGATGTCGTCCAGGGAACGCAGGGGCAACAGGTAAAGCCCCACCGCTACCAAGCCAATCCCCAGCATACCCAGGGCTGCCACCCGCTCGCCCAGCATGGAGAATGCCAGGAGAAAGATGAATAGCGGCGCCGAGCCTCGGGCCAGGGGGTAGACCAGGGACAAGTCTCCCAGGTCATAGGCCCGCGCCAGGAGGGCAAAGTACATGGTCTCGCCGGCCCCACTGGCCAGGATCAGGGGCCACCCGTCGGCTGGGATAGAGGGCCGATAAGCCAGGAACAGAGGGAAATAGGCTACGGTAGAGACGCAGAGTAGCCACCAGCTAAAAGCCTCTTTATCCAGGCTCTTCTTGTAGAGCAGGTGATATGAGGCATGCAAGACCGCCGCCGATAGCACCAGGCCTAGAGCAAAGGGTGGCAAGCTAAACTCCCTGGATGAGCCGGGATGCGCAGTTCATGGGGCGCTTACCTTGACTACCTCGTCCCTCACTTCCTCGCCCATGACGCTCACTCGAACGTAGTGATAGAACCCTCCATTTTCAGGCGGATAGTACAGCGGGGCACCGCCACCGCCGGTGACAATGTAGGTAACGCCGTCGCGCGTTTCCCTGGCGTAGCCATGGATGTGCCCGGCGAACACATACTTTGCCCGATGTCTGGTCGCCAGGGATACGAGTTCGGCTACTCCCCGGACCAGAACATGGCTGCCTCCATGCGG
>JACQYG010000278.1 GCA_016208345.1 Chloroflexota bacterium | reverse complement strand
CTGAGATCATTCCTTATTTCTGCGCTCTCAGCGGTCTCAGCGGTAAAAAGCTTGTCTCATGCTAATAATTCACCCTATGCCGGTGCCTGGTAAAGAAAGCGCGCCGCTCTCACTGCTCCAGCACCGTAACCTGGGTTCGAAAATCGAACAAGGGCAGCCTCCCCAGAAAGCCCCGTTCCAGCGGGATCTGAGGTTCCCGGTTCAGCTTGAAACTCTGAAGCAACGTTTCGGTGGCTGCCTCCACCGTCTTGCCACGCACCGCACCGAGGACCTGGCCTGGGCTGATCTCGGCCCTCTGGCTCCCCGCCACCGTCAATTGGAACGAGGCCACGCCGCCCTCGAATTTCACGTTCGCCGGCCCCTTGAAGTCTATCTCTTCGGGAACCAGGGCGTAGCCGGCCTTTACCTTCGACTTCAGAAGCTGCCGGGCCATCTTTGCCAGCTCGCCACCGGATACCACCAGGCCCGACACCTCCACCTGCATCCGGGACAGGGAAACCCTATCCGCCACCTGGTCCAGGTCCTTGTCGTAGTCCCCCGGTCGACGGACCGTGACGGTGATGGTCGGCGCCAGTAGCAGGTCCTCTTTCTTCACGTTGGCTCGGATGGCTTCGGTGCCGGCGGTTTTGAGCTTCTCGGTCAGGCTGTCTCGCAGGCGTGCCCGGTCCTCCTTGGTCACGTAGCGAACCTGTTTGTCGTCGCCACCCTTGGCGTCTTCGTCATTGGTCACCCCCACCACCACCGCCAGGGGGCCCTCCACCAGGTTAATGGTCCCCCTGGGCACGTTACCGGCCTTCCCGGGCTCCACCGCCTCCACCTCCACCCGGGCCTTGTCCCACACCACTGCCTGGAGGTTGGCCGGCGCTAGGGTTTGGAAACGCACGCGATCGCCCGAGCTGGTGGAGACCACCGTCCCTGCCGGGACGCTCACCGGTGCCAGGCTCTTGTTCACGAAGACCACTGTCCCCTTGGCCTTCTTGTCGGGGATGAACTTCTTGCCGGTGGTGTCGGTTTGGGCGGAGTCCTCCAGGGCTACCCCCACCACGCTGGCGGGGAGCTCCAGCCGGTCCAGGCTGGCCTCTTTAAAATCAACGCTCGCCCTCACCGCCAGGGTCTCCAGGATGGGCTCAGAGGCCGGAGAGACCACCACCTCCGCGCTGGGCAACAAGAAGAGGCCCAGCGCGCCGCTCAGCACCAGGAGGACCAGGAGTGTGGCCAGGGCCAGGAGCACCTGGTTGGTCAGCAGCGGCTGGGAGACGGGCCTCTTTACCCGTAAAGAAGCCGGGGCTGCCGGCCTGGCCTCTTCCCGGGCGGGCTCCGGCGACGCCGCCTCCTCCCGGCCCTGATCCACCGAGCTGTAAACGGCCAGCCCGGCGGCCCGGGCAAAGCTCCGGGTGGCTCCGTCCACTGTCACCAGGGCCAGCTCCAGGGCCAGGTTGGAGGCATACCGCCGCAGGAGCTTGCAGTTTATCTGGTTGCCCAGTAGCTTGAACCGGTCGGGCAGCACCAGGACCACGCGCTTTGCCTTGGCGTGCTCCAGCTTGTCCCGTATGGTGGTCAGGTCGTCGTCCAGCTCCAGGTAGATTAGCTGTTCCAAAACTGGCTCCATTTTACCGCGGAGACCGCTGAGAGCGCAGAGAGATCATAGAAATCTCTGCGAACTCTGCGTTCTCTGCGGTGAAAGTCCTCCTTCGGCTTATGGCAAATCCTGACGGCTGATCGCTGACAGCTAAATTTTCATGGCCTTGATGACCCGCCGCAACACCTGCTCCTGGATGCTGGTGTCGCGATCCATGTTGGCCGCCTGGTAGGCCAGGGCCATGGGCGTGATGTCCTGCTGGCTCACCAGGAGACGGGTTCGGTCCAGGAGGCCCACCACCTCCTGGGGCTTGATCACGTTCACGTCCGGATAGCGCGAAAACGGCAGCTTCTTGTGCCAGGGATGGGCCCGCAGGCACTCCACGATCTCCGGCAGGGCGCTGCCGCCACCGCACAGGTAGAAACGGGGAGGCAATGGCTCATTACCCGCCATCTCCTCCAGGATCAGTTCCACCCCATCCAGCCAGGTAGTGACCTCCGGGGCCAGGGCCTTCTTCACATCGGCCGCCCGGGCTTTCTCCAGTTTGCCCCGGGCGTAGTCCAGTTTGAGCTCTTCTGCCCGTTGATAAGGCAGGCCCAGGGCCAAGGCCAGCCGTTTGGTGAAGGCCCGGCCACCCAGGGCATAGCTGCGGGTAGACTGGATGCCGCCGTTGCGCACCAGGGCGATGTCGGTGGTGCCGCCCCCCACGTCCACGAAGATGGCATCGCCGGTACCCAGGCAACGGGCCACGGCGTAGGGCTCGGCCACCACCGCCAGGAGCTCCAGCTCCAGCTCCGCGGCGACAGTCCTGAGGGCCCCGATGTGCACCAGGGGGGCAAAGGCGTTGAACACCGTCACTTGCAGGTTCTTCCCCTGGAAACGCAGGGGGTTCACCACCCGGTAGCCGTCGATGACCACCTCCACGATGGCGGCGTTCACCAGGCTGATGGCCGCGTCAGGCGTACCGGTCTCCCAGGAAAGCTGCTGGCGCACCTGGCTCAAGGCCAGGCGCTCGGCCCGCCGGACGATGCCCTCCAGCTCTCCCACCGCCAGGGGCGAGGTGGCCTTCGGCCGTTGACACTGAACGGTATAGGCGGCCCCTTTGACGAACTCTCCAGCGATGCCGATGACGGTCTGGTCGGGCACCACCTTTCGGCCACAGATCTCCTCGGTCATGTCCTCGGCCTGGCGCAGGGCCACGTCGCAGTTGGCCACCACCGCGTCGATGTCGGTGACCCTGCCCTCCTGCATCTCGTGCTCGGTCTGGCGCTGACGCCCCACGCCCAAAATATGGCCCTGGCCGTTCTTGATCTCACAGACCAGGGCCTTGGCGAACTCGGTGCCCACGTCCAGGGCGGTGCAGTAGAAGCTGGAACCCCTCGCCTCGCCCGATCCCCTGCCCCGGCGCCAAAAGGTCTTCAATCCCCCTCCCCGCGGGATCTGATGCGATCAGCCTACCCCGTCCCCAAGGTCGTTTATTAATTTAGGGACCCACTGAAAAAAGTCGTGCCAGCCGTTTTCTCACCGCAGAGACGCCGAGAACACCGAGAGAAAAACTGAAAATCTCGGCGCGCTCCGCGTCTCCGCGGTTAAACCCTCGTTTTTCAG
>JACQYG010000277.1 GCA_016208345.1 Chloroflexota bacterium | reverse complement strand
CACTGCTTCACCGAACGGCCCGGCCATGCCGTGGAACTGGCGCGACGAGCAGTTGAAGATGGCTGCCAACTGGTGGTGGCGGTGGGCGGAGATGGCACGGTCAATGAGGTAGCAAACGGCCTGGTGGGAAGCCAGGGTGAGATACCAACTGGGATTGTATTGGGGATGATACCCACGGGCACCGGCGCGGATTTTGGGCGAACATTCGGCATCCCGCGTGACTACGAACAAGCGTGTCAGCACCTCGTGGGCGAAACCACCAGGACCATTGACCTCGGCGTGATCGGTTACTCCAATGCAGCCGGCTCGGTGCGCCGCTACTACGTGAACGTGGCAGGGTCGGGATTCGACGGCGAAGTCGCCGAGCGAGTCAATCGCAGCTCGAAAGTCTTGGGTGGCACTATTCCCTATTTGTCATGCCTGGTGATCACGCTGATCGCCTACAAAAACAAGATGATTGAAATAATCCATGATGGTCAAAAGTCAACGCGCCGAGCCAACAGCTTGATCGTTTGTAACGGCCGCTATTTCGGCGGCGGCATGTTCATCGCTCCTAGTGCTGATCCATCGGATGGGTTCTTAGATGTAGTGGTCATCGGCGACACCGGCCGCCTGGAATTCCTACAGGCCGTCCCTCGCGTCTACAAAGGCACCCACCTGACCCATCCCAAAGTGGAATCTTTTCGCGCTCGAGAGATCAGGATGGAGACCCGGGAACGGATGCTAATACAGGCCGACGGAGAGCTTTTGGGCCAGGCGCCGGCCACGTTTTCGCTGATTCCCCGAGGCCTGGTGGTCAAGGTATAGCTCGCACCAACCTGGGTGATTGCCGTCTTGAAGCTCCTGGTGGGTGTTGCGCCGCCCCACAAAATGTAGAGTAGGAGGCAAAGATGCCAGCAGTTCCCGCTTTCATGTTAAAAAAGCTGTTCGTGAAGGGCAGCCTGAAGAACAATCTAGAAGGCTTTGAGTTTCAGTTGAAGAACGTCCTGGCCCCCGGCACCATTACCGGCGTCCTTCCATTAGTGGTGGATGACCAGACCTACCAGGCGGAGAATGTTTACATAATACAAAGCGAGGAGCGAAGGGCCGCCAATCAGATCGGCAAGGAGCAGCCCTTCTCTTTTGCCCTCAACTCCCAGGTTACCATGGCCATGAGGGGCCCTCAGCTCCCACCAGGCACCCACCGCATTGTGATCGACGTGATCACCAAGGAGGCCGGTGAGCTCAAATGGGACGTGACCGAGACGCTTTGAGCGTCAAGCGGGCGCTTCGGCGTTGATCCGCAAGTATATCTGGGTCATAGCGTGCGAACTCACCTTTCTGGCGGTGGCCCTATCTTCAGCCGCGTGGGCCTGGCGTTGGCTGGAGTCCGTGGTCGACTACCGGTCTCCTTTGCGCAGCCGGCCCTCCTTGCAAGTGGCTACCACCCCAGCCGTTCAACAGGTGGTACTGGTGGTGTTGGACGGATACGAGGCCAAGGTGGCTGAGGCTACAGGCTTCTTGCCCGACTGGCCAGCGAAGGGTGCTACTTGTCGCTTGAGTTATCAGTACGGTGCAGGCTATTTTCCTCCCTGGCTTCCTCTGGTCACCGGTGCTACGGCCGAGTTTAGCGGCGTCGGCAACTGGAAAGGTGTTCCGAAGAGCTGGCTCCCAGGGCCCTTTAGTTACAGCCTCCCGGGTGACCTGGGCCGGGCTCGGCCCGAGGAAAGGTTCCAGCCAACCACCATCTTAAAGGCCGCCAAAAGTGCCGGTTACCTGACTGCGTTTGTAGGGCCCCCGGAGTGGGCCGCTTTGCTTCCTGCGGAGGACGTGACGGCTAGAAATACCATAGCTGCCTCGAGCCCCTTGGACGCTTTCACTCGGACCGGGCTTGATGCCCTGACCGACCTGAAACCCAACCTCCTCTTAATCGTGTTGCCTTATCCTGCATCGTATGGCGTTGGCTCATCGCCGGCCCACGTTGCCGGCCCGGCTCAGAGCGTGGGTGCTTATCTTCGAGCCTTGTATGACGCGTTGGATCCGGCGAACGCTGTGTTAGTGGTGATGACTATCCCACCAATGATACAACCAGGGTGGCGAGACCAAGAGGGCAGGCTATTCCTGGCGGGCGAGAAGGTCCGAGTCGGGGAATATCCCGACATGGGACCGGAGGATGTGGCGGCTGCGGTCACCGCCTTGCTGGGGACGCCAGTGCCGGAAGGCTCTACCGGCTCGGTTCCGTGGCACTTGCTGGCGTTGGACGAACGCAGCAAAGCGGTGAAACAGTTGGCCTTTGCTGCTCAACGGGTGGCACTGGCAGATGCATACCTTTTCAGCCTGAAGATGGGAACGTCGGAGGAGCACGTGGTAAACGATCTGGCCATGTCCAGGAGTGCGCTGAACGTCGGAAATCTGACCGGTGCTTATCGTCTGGCCACCAACGCCATGGCACAAGCTGACTTGGCTATGGCTAAGGCCAAGGCAGCCAAATTGCAGAAAGACCGTTGGAGGAGGACACCGCTAGTGGCTCTGGCGCTGGCGCCACTCGTGCTAGCCATGCTCGGTGTACTGGCGGTCTTGTTGAATCGATACCGGCCGATACGCGCCCTACGTCTCTTTCCCCCCTCCGCTCTTTGGCTGGACTCGTCGCCAGGCAGGTTTGCGGTGGCCTTGACTGGGTTTGGCGCGGCAATCACGGCTGGCCTTCTAGCAACCCAATCTGGCTCTTCTGTTTACTGGCAGCCGGGAGGTTGGCCAACGACCGCCCTGGAGCGTATGCTGGGCGTGGCTTCTTGGTCACTGATCCTGTCATCGCTGGCCCTGGGGTTCTACCTGTTCAGAGAAAGGGTCGAACCGGGAGAGTTTTTTCGCCTGGGGCTGCTCCTCTCTGCCTGGCTGATCTACCTGGAACTGGTACCAGTGTTGCTATTATACTGGCGCGATGGTCTGAGGCTGACCTGGTACATACCGGATGCCTGGGTGCTATGGCTGTGGCCGACGGCGCTCTCGCTCTTGTTCGCTTTGGCGGCCGCTGCTGTCGTTGTCCCGCCGGTCGTGGCCGCTTTCTATGCCCTGGCCTGGTCATCAAATAGCGACAACCGGAAGCTGTAACGTTCTGCGAGGTGCTTTCGTTATAATGGGTGAAGGCTGCCCCTTCACCTCAAAGGTAGAGGGCATGCCGGAGGAAGTCGAGCTGGTGCGCCGGGCCGTGCGGCGCGAGGCGGAAGCCTTTGCCCGGCTCTACGAGCTGCATCTGGACGAGGTATTCCGCTACGTTTACTATAAGATCGGGGATACAGCGGAGGCCGAGGACCTGACGGAGCAGGTTTTCCTGAAAGCCTGGGAATCCATCGATCGCTTCCAGTGGCGGGGGACCCCCTTCAGGGCCTGGCTGTTGCGTCTGGCCCACAATCTGGTAGTTGACCGCTGGCGAGGTCGGCGAGAAACGCAGTCCTTGAACGATGTCCAATCCGCGCCTGGGCCTGGCCCGGAGGGCCAGGCATACAAGACGCTCGAGGTTCAGGAACTGCGTCAGGCGCTCCGTAGCCTTTCGGCGGAGCAGCAACAGGTCATCATCCTGCGTTTTGTGGAGGATTTGAGCTATCAGGAGATCGCCTCGATCATGGGCAAATCCGAAGGCGCTCTCCGGGTGATCCAGCACCGGGCTTTGGCCAATTTGCGAAAGGCCATGGCCGGGAGTTAGCGCGCGTCAAAGCATGGGTGAGCAAATGAAAGCAATCGAACGAGCATTGTGGGATTGCCTGATCGAGATTCAGGACAAAGGCCGCCCGGTGGAGGAGTGCCTGGCTCGTGGCGGCCAGGGATAGCCTGCCGGATAGCCCCCTTTACGGGACTAAGCTGGTCATGGAGCGTGTACAGCTCAGGCTGGCAGTCACCGAGGGGACCAGGGCCACGCTGCTCATGAGGTTTGCCGATGAGCGGGTGAGGGAGATGCAGGCCCTGGCGGCCAAGGGCAAGGGTCGGGAGGCAGCCCAGCTGGCTGTTCAGTATGCGAAGGACGTGACGCAGGCGCAGAAGTCAATTGAAAGCGGCCTGGAAGGGAACGGGAAGACCCTGGAACTGCTCCTGCGGTTTGATGCTCAGGCAAAACGGCACGAGGGTGCTTTGGACCGGGTGCGGCAGCAGGTGCCCGAGGAGGAGCGGCCGGCCATCAACGAAGCCCTGGAGGCCTCCCGGCGAGGCCAGGCCAAGGCCCGGGAGGCCATAGAGAGACGAAAATCGCCTCCCGCCCAGGAGAAGAGGGAGACACCTCCCCCAGGCCAGGATAGGGGCCCGGATCAGCCACCCGGCCGAAGGAGATGGAACTGATTGAATAGGGAGCGTGGTCACCCCGCCGCTATCCGATCAATGAACACTTTCTACCTTACCGATAGCGTTATGCCCTCGATGTGATACGCCTGGCGAAACATGTCCATTGGCCGCGTATCAGCTGACTCGTAGCCTAGTCGCCAGGCACCCGGGCGTCGTCCGCCAGCGCCTTGGTCCGATACTCCCACGACAACCTCTTGCCTGAGGTGGGCTTGACCTTTGCCTGCCGTAGCTTCCCCGTCCTGGCCAGGAACTCCTGCACTATAGCGCTGGAGAGGCGACCGGTCTTGCACCGGCGTAGACTTTTGATCCAAAGTAGGGTACAATCTCCGCCGGACCCTGGCTGGTGAATCTTCTTCTCATGGCAGAGGAGCCGTTGTCAATCAACCGCCCACAGTGGCGTTTGTTGCGCACCGCCCCAGGCAAGGGCGCCTGGAATATGGCGGTTGACGAGGCGATATCCCTGATGGTAGGGGAGGGCCGGGCGCCATTTACCCTTCGGCTCTATCGCTGGCAGCCTCCCTGTCTTTCTCTGGGGTATTTTCAGGAGATAGGCCGGGTGGACCTGGAGACCTGTGCTCGACGAGGTGTCGACGTGGTGCGGCGACCCACCGGTGGGAAGGCTATCTTGCACGATCGTGAGCTGACCTATAGCCTCGTAGTGACCGAGGCCGAGCCTCAGGTCGCAGGTTCAGTGGTGGAGTCCTATCGCAAGATCAGCGCCGGGCTCATCGCCGGGCTCCGCAGGCTGGGGGTCTTAGTTGAACTGGGGCCAGCCCAGCCTAACCCCTCCAGCAGTGGAGGCGGGTCCCTCTGCTTCGAGACTCCCTCGGATCACGAGCTGGTGGCGGCAGGCAAGAAGATCGTTGGCAGCGCCCAGATGCGCCGCAACGGCGTAATCTTACAACATGGCTCCATCCCTCTGGACTTTGCTGCCGCTCGATTACTCGAGCTGTTCAACTATCCAGACCAGGAGCGTGCCAGTTTGCAAGAGATACTACGCCAGCGCGCCACCTCTCTTAATGAGATACTGGGACGCCCGGTCGGCGTGGCCGAGATCGAGGCAGCCCTGGTAGCAGGCTTCCAGGAAGCCTTGGGTGTGGGCCTGTTCCCGGGGGACCTTCAGCCCGATGAATTGAAGCTGGCCGATGAACTGGTCCAACGCCGGTATAGCACCCGGGATTGGCTCTATCGGAGATAGACACGGATGAGCCTGAGTCCGTTTGTTCCATGGCGCCTGACCAGAATCATCGCGGGACAGGCTTCAACTGTTCACGGGAGCGTCGTGGCCGAAGAGCCGCTGGAGATACAGCTCAATGGAGAGCCCGTAGCTGTTCTGATGCGTCTTCCGGGAGACGAAAAGGCACTGGCCATCGGGTTTTGTATCACTGAGGGATTGATCGCCCGGTACGCGGACATTCAACTGGTACTTCATTGCGGCAGTGCCACGGAGGGCGAGAGCGTTTCCGGTGAGGACTCCGCGAACCGCGTGCGCATCATGGCCGACCGGACCGCGCCTGATCCGGCGGCAAAGCTCCTGAGAACGATCCGATCGGGGTGCGGTGGGGTCGAGGCGGCTGAAGTTGCGGCGGACATCCCGGCAGTGAGCAGTGACCTCCACGTCTCTCCGGATGTGCTATGGGCCTTGCCCAAGATGATGGCCGTGTTCCAACGCTCCTA
The DNA here is from genome assembly GCA_016208345.1 of Chloroflexota bacterium. Taxonomy (GTDB): domain Bacteria; phylum Chloroflexota; class DTOL01; order DTOL01; family JACQYG01; genus JACQYG01. The sequence continues at coordinate 4,007 of JACQYG010000277.1, read as the reverse complement.
TCGGGCGGCGGGAGGCGTACACGCCGCAGCGGTCTTCGACTCCGAGGGCCACTTGGTGATGGTCAAGGAGGACATCGGCCGCCATAACGCTGCGGACAAGGCCATCGGCGAGTGCATCATTCAGGGCGTGGGATTCCAAGACAAGATCATGCTCATCACTGGTCGGGCCAGCCACGAAATGGTGATGAAGATCACCCGGGTCGGGATGCCGGTGCTTGTTTCTCTATCGTCACCCACATCATTGGCCCTGCAGATGGCCGAGCGGCTCAACTGCACCATCATCGGCTATCTCCGAGGGCACCGTATGAGCGTGTACACCCATCCTTGGCGGGTGGCAGAGCCTTCCTCTACATAGCCCGGTGCCTGGCCGTGATGCGCAGGTCGGCCTTGACCTGCTGAGATATAGAGAATATCCATGAAGAAGGCCTCCTACCTGGGTATCCTCGTCCTGCCATTGGCGCTTTCCCTCCTCTTGTGGTCTAACCCTCGGAACTCCCTGGCCATTACTCCTTTATCGGCCTCAGGTCGTGCCAAGATCCCCGTATTCTTCCTGGGTATGGAAGGCGGTGTAAAAAGGGCCCTCTCTATATCTCCAGAGGTCAGCCCGGTTTCCCAGCCCTCTGATGCCAGGGTGGTGGTGATCGACAACGCCCCACTGGAGGAGGCCCAGGCACGGCGACTGAATACCGCCCTCCAGGCTGGCGTAGGGATGGTGGTCTTCCTGGGAAAACGGATCACCTCGCCCATGCTGGAGGCGTTGCTGGGAACCCCTGTGTCCCTGGAGCCGCGCTCTCAGGCGGAAAGCATTGTGGCCAACAAGGCCTTGGCCGATGCGCTCCTGCGCCAGATCACCTGGAACTCGGCCCCTCAGATCCGGGAGAGGTCCGTGCCGGGGTTTCGGGAACTGCGGCCGCAGGCCCTGGTGCAGACCTATAGAGCGACCGACGCAGAGCCAGTGATCATGCGTTTCGCCGTGGGAAAGGGGACCGTCTACCTGCTCGCCCCCTGGCTCTCCGAGAAGACCAACGTGCACCTGCAGCAGTGGCCGTATTTCAATTACCTGGTCTATCACCTCACCGCCCGGGCCGCGGGCGAGGAGGCTATGTCCTTTGCCGCTTACCCGGTTTCTCCGGTTCCCCATTTTAACGAAAAGCTGTCTCTGGTTTTCGTACTGGTTCTGATGATCAGTACTACGGTGGGCGTTTTTATTGTCGTTCGTCGCTATAGTCTACGACACCCGGAGAAGCTGCAACAGATCGTCGTCAATGCCGAGGGATACCAACAAGTGGAGACGGTCGAGTGGGAGGAGATAGGCTTCCACCGCCCCCTGGCTGGCTTTTTGCTCCTGTTGGCCATGGGGCTTGTGCTGTTCATCCCGCTGATGGTCTATCAGAGCATCGTTTTACCCCGGTTTCTTTTGCCCTCGGCCCAGGCCATCGGCATCACCTGGGCCGTCCCGCGCTTTTTCGAGCTTTTCTGGGTGCTGTTTGATTGGGGCACCAGCATCGCGCTGATCAAGTACTTCGCCGAGTACCGTGTGGATCAGCCCGGCCGCGGCATCAAGTACGTCCAACTCTTCGTCTGGTGGCAGGCCATCACCGGTACCATCCAGCTAGGTGCGGTGGCCCTTCTGGCCGCCTTCGTGGTTCCCAACACCGCCTATGCCTATCTTTCCTACTACTTTATAATTCACGCCATCATCCAGTTTCCCGGTTTCTTGCGGGTTTATCAGTACATATTGCGGGCCTTCCAACGGCTGGACTACGACCAGGTCTTGAACATCCTGACGACCATGGCACCCCTGGTCGTCCAGACCATGGCCGTGTGGTTCATGGTCCGTTGGGGCATGGGCAACCCGGTCTTCGGGGAGGCCATGGGCGGGGTCTTCGGCGTGGGTTTGAGCCTGTACCTGATCGAGGTTAGCGTCTTCCTGGTGGGTTTTTGGATGTACAAGCGCCTCGGCTATGGTGCTGGCGTGATCTTCCTGGCCCACTTCGACTGGGAGACGCTGAAAAGCGCCCTGAAGTTCGGGTTCGCGGTAACCGTAGCCGGGATATTCGGCTCTCTGGGCTGGGCCGTCCAGATAGTCTTGATGGAACGTTACCTGGTGAATTACTCCGAGGTGATGGGGAACTGGAACGTGGCCTTTGGGCTCATCCTGGCTTTCGCCGCGTTGGGCGGGCTCTACCAGGGGATGATGCCGGGTATCTCCGAATCCTTCAGCCACCAGCGCCAGGAGTTGACGGCCTATTACGTAGCCCAGGGCTTCAAGTACGGAGGTTGGTTCAGTGGCTGGATCGGCGGCGCGCTCCTGGCGGTCTGCGACCGTTTCATCTTGGGCTCCCTTGGTAGCGAGTGGGCCAGGGCCGCGGAGATCGTGGGGGTTTTGATCGTTTGGGGGGCAGTGCAGTACCCGGCCTGGTTTGCCGACCGGGTCCAGGAGGGCACGGGCAAGCCCTACCTCATGGCACTCCTCCTGATCATGGAACAGACCCTGCGCATCGTCTTGATGTTTGTGTTCGTCCCCACGCTTCAGCTCTGGGGTCTTATCCTGGCCTATTTGATCGCCCTGCCGACCAAGGATGTGGTCGCCTGGCTGGTGAACTGGAAGCTCATCATCAGGCCCCGGATCTACTGGTGGCAGTCTTTCGTGGCCCCGCTCCTGGCGGCGGCGGTTACCTACCTGGCCCTGCGGGCATTGGGGGACCTGCTCTGGCGTAGCGACATCGTCGCGAGCATGCTCCTCTTCTTCATCGCCATCCTGCCCTCCCTGCCTTTCTTCTGCTTCTTCAATGGCCTATTCGGTGGGTGGGATGATCACGGGCTCCTGGAGCTGAGAAAGGCCGCCTCCATGAGCAGCTTCGCCCGGCCTTTTTCCTGGATGATCTACTGGTCAACGTACTGGGGGGCCCGGATATCCCCCCTTCACAACCGTTTTCCGATGGTGGTTTCCCCGGCCCTGGCCGAGGCCCGCAGTCTTACCAAGGAGAAAGTGTCCCTGGTGGAGCAACATCCCCCGGCGCGGCCTGGAACTTGAAAGCCGGCATTAGATACTTCAGTATATATTATGTTGCTAACCTTTCCGGTCAAGTTGTGCTATAATTAACAACGTAGTAAGAACGAGGAGGTTTTAGGTGTTCAAGATCGTGGCCAGGGAAGACCTGGCTCCGGGGTTGGACCGGTTCGTCATTTCGGCTCCGGCGGTGGCCAGAAAGGCTCAGGCCGGCCAGTTCGTCGTGGTCAGGGTGGACGAGTATGGCGAACGGGTGCCTCTCACCATCGCCGACTGGGACGAAACGGAAGGCACGGTGACGATCGTTTCCCAGGAGGTGGGAGTTACTACCCAGAAGCTCGGCCGGCTGAGGGCCGGCGATTCGGTGCTGGACTTCATTGGCCCCCTGGGGCTGCCCAGCGAAGTGGAACACTTCGGAAACATGGTGGTGGTCGGCGGGGGTGTGGGCATCGCCGTGGCGTACCCGGTGGCACGGGCCCTGAAGACCAACGGCAATTACGTGATCTCGATCATTGGCGCTCGTTGTCAAAACCTGATCTTCTGGGAAGACAGGGTTCGTTCGGTGAGCGATGAGGTCATCGTCACCACCGACGATGGTTCCTACGGCCGCAAGGCGCTCGTGACCCAGCCGCTGAAAGAGCTCCTGGAGAGCGGCAGAGCGATAGATCGTGTCATTGCCATCGGGCCCTCGATCATGATGAAATTCGTGGCCAAGACCACGGAGCCCTTTGGCGTCAAGACCATCGTCAGCATCAACTCGATCATGGTGGACGGCACCGGCATGTGCGGCGCGTGCCGCATCAGCGTGGCCGGCCAAACCAAGTTTGCCTGCGTGGATGGACCGGATTTCGATGGCCATCTGGTGGATTGGGAGCTCTTGATGGCCCGGCAACGCATCTATCGCGACGAAGAGAAGCGTGCCCTGGAGCTATTCCAGGAGAAGTGCCAATCGTGCCGTGATGAGGACCAGCGTGTCAGGGCCCATAGACCAGAC
>JACQYG010000305.1 GCA_016208345.1 Chloroflexota bacterium | reverse complement strand
CCTGGAAAAGCGCCGGGTGACCATAACCTCCAGGGAAGTAGAGGCCCCGATCCAGGCTGCCGTCGGCGAGTCGCTCCTGGCCCGGGGCCTTCTGGATAAGCAGGTGGTGGACACCAGGCTCGCTAAGGTGGTTCGCGTTAGCGACCTCATCTTTGAAGGGCCGGTGGACTCGTTTCTCCTGGTAGGCTTCGATGTCGGCGCCCGGGGGTTCCTGCGGCGGCTGGGCGGGGAGGCCCTGGCCCGCCCGTTGATGCGCATCCTGCCGGAGCGGGTGGTAGCCTGGGAGGACGCCGACCTCTCGGCGTTGAAGATCAGGTCGGCGCAACGTCCTCTGGAGTCCTTGCACCCGGCGCAGATCGCGGATATAGTGCACGAGTTGGCACCCAGCGAGGGTAGTGACCTGGTGGAGTCACTGAGCGCTGCTGTGGCGGCCGACACCATCGAGGAAGTACATCCCGAGCGCCAGGCTGACCTCCTGGAGGAGATGGAGCCAGCTCATGCGGCGGACATTCTGGAAGAGATGGCCCCGGACGAGGCTGCCGATGTGCTGCAGGACATGACACAGGAGAAGGCACAGGAGCTTCTGGGCCTGATGGCGGAGGACGAGTCTCACGACGTGAAAGAGCTCCTCGTATACCCTGAGAACTCGGCGGGGGGGATTATGACCACCGAGTACGTTGGATTCCCACCCGAGCTGACGGCCCAGGAGGCCATAGCCCGCATTCGGGGAATGGCCGAGGGGCTGGAGAACCTATACTACGTTTACTTCACCGATGCTCGAGGGGTCCTGGTCGGAGTGCTTTCCCTGCGGGACCTGATCGTAGCCAACCCCCAGGCCAGGCTGGGCGAGATCATGGAAACGAAAGTGGTCAGCGTGAACGTCCAGCAGAGCGGCCAGGAGGCAGCCCGGCTGGTGGCCAGGTATAATCTTTTGGCCATTCCAGTGGTGGACGATGCCGGGTGTTTGTTGGGGATCGTCACGGTGGACGATGCCATGGACCTCATCCTCCCCCTGGCCTGGCGCAAAAAGCTTCCCAGGATGTACTGAAATTGCCTGCAGAGCTGCCACCCACGGTGCGGTCATTGGCGTCGTTGACGAAGAGGCCCTGGCTGGCCGCGCTCTTGGTCCTCTCGCTGATACTGGCCACCACCACTATTTCGCCCTGGGGCACCGTGGTCGGGCCCTTGGCACTCCAGGAGGAACTGGGCGCTGATCAGGAGCCCTCGCCCGGCCCCACCTGGCCTCCGGTGCCCACGGATACGCCCCAGGCCACCCTCACCGCGTCCACTACGGACGGGTCGCGGTATGGTGGCGTGGCAGTGCCCACTTATACGCCCCAGGCCACTCTCACCGCGTCTCCGACGGCCACGGTCACCAGTACGCCCGTCGCTCCGCCTGCCACCGCCACTGCCACCCGGATCATTCCTACTGCAACCCCCACACCGATGGCTCCCACGGCTGTACCTCGTGCCAGCGGAGAGGAGTTCCGGGCCATCTGGGTGGATGCCTTCCACGATGGCTTCAAGACACCGGCGCAGGTGGACAAGCTGGTGCAGGAAGCCGGGTCCGCCGGCTTCAACGCCATTTTTCTGCAGGTGCGCGCCCGGGGCGATTCCTACTACAATCAAAGCCTCGAGCCCCGGGCAGAGGATAAGAACTTCGCTCCGGGTTTCGATGCCCTGGCCTACACCATCGCCAAAGCCCATCAGGCCAACCCGCGCCTGGAGGTCCATGCCTGGCTGGTGGTCATGCCCGTCTGGTCCTCCCGGCTGGCGCCGCCCAAGAGCCCGAACCACGTTTACAATCTCCACGGGCCCAGGGCCCAGGGGTCGGCCAACTGGATGACCGCCACCTACAAGGGAAAACCCGGGGACTACCTGGACCCAGGCCACCCCGATGCCGCTGAATACCTGGCCAACGTTTGCCTGAGCGTGGTGCGTAACTACGACGTAGATGGCATCCACCTGGACTTCATTCGCTACCCCGGGATCGAGTGGGGCTACAATCAGGTCAGCCTGGACCGCTACAATTCTCGATATGGCACCTCGGGGAGGCCCCAGCCCAATGACCGCCGCTGGCAGCAGTGGCGAAGGGATCAGGTGACGGCCCTGGTTCGCCGCATCTGGCTGGGAGTCGTAGCCACGAAGCCAAAGGTTAAGGTCTCCGCCGCTACCATACCCTGGGGCAACCCGCCAGTGAGGGAAACGGACTGGGCTAACACCAGGGCCTACCAAGAGGTCTTCCAGGATTGGCGGGCCTGGTTGCAGGAGGGGATCCTGGATTTTGCCGTTCCCATGTGCTACTTTCAAGATAACCTATCCCAGCGAAAGGCGGCCTATGATCTTTGGATCGAGTGGTCGAAGAATCATCGCTACAATCGGCAGGTCGTCATCGGCGTGGGGGCCTACCTGAACACCATCGCCAATACCCTCAATCAGATGCGCCGGGCCCAGGCAGCCTCCGCGATGGGAAACTACGCTTCTGGTCTCTCGATCTATTCCTACGCCGTCACCAATACCGAAAACCGCTGGACCGGAAAGCCAGCCGTGCCCAACGGTGAGTTCCTGAAAGCCCTTACGCAAAGCACCAGCTACAACCCTGGAGGCTCGCCTGTCTTTCAGGCTCGGGCCCGGGTGCCGGCCATGCCCTGGAAGGAGCAACCGACAAGGGGTCATATCCGAGGGGCGGTTAAAGCCCGCGACGGCCGAGGACTGGACGGCGCTACGGTCAGCGTCTCCGGCCCGGCCAACGTCTCGGTCACCTCCGACGGCAACGGCTATTTTGGCTTCGTGGACCTGCCTCCCGGCCAGTACGTGCTCACCGCTGCCTTGCCGGGCTACCGGACCGGTGGGGTTGACGCTCCGGTAAATGCCGGCGCAGTGACGACCTTGAGCCTGATTTTGAACCCAAATTGAGAGGGAGTTCTATGAGTGACACCCAAGGGGCCTTTCTAGCGCTGGAAACGGCCATGCAGTTGGAGAAAGACGGCTATGCCTTCTACACCCAGGCGGCCGAGATCACCGCCGATCCTCAGGGACAGCGGATGTTCCGCGCCCTGGCCAGGGATGAGCAGACCCACCTGACGCTCCTGGAGACGGCCTATGCCTCCTTGAAGAGCACGGCGCAGTGGCCGAACCCGAAGGCTGCGGCGGGCAAAGGCTCGGCCAGACGCCGAAGGCTCGTCTTTCCGAAATCGGCCCAGGCCGCCGGGGCCATCGCCCCGAACGCCACCGAGCTGCGGGCGCTGGAAAGGGGCATCAAGGCCGAGAAAGACTCCATTGCACTGTATTCCAGAGCAGCCCGGGAGACGACGGACCCCGATGGCAGGGCTATGTACTTGCGCCTGGTAGAACAAGAGAAGGGACATCTGACCGTGCTTCAGGGCGCCCGATGGCAGGGCTATGTACTTGCGCCTGGTAGAACAAGAGAAGGGACATCTGACCGTGCTTCAGGGCGAATATGACTACCTGACCGGGTCGGGGTTCTGGCTGGGCTTCGAGGAGTTCGATCTGGAGGCCGCGAGCTAGCGCGGTGTATGCATTCTAGCTAACCGAGGGTGTTGGAAAAGTTGGAGGTATTCCTTTTGCCCGCAACTTTTTGCCCGGGGTGGCCTGGAATATTCCAGCCGGTTGTACTATAATTGCCGCGGCAAGTGGATGGTTGCGGGGGAAAATGGATGCTGAAACTGGCGGTTAGCGGCAAAGGCGGAGTGGGCAAGACGACCCTGGTCAGCCTGCTGGCCCGACTTTACGCTGAGGAAGGCCATAAAGTAATCGCCATAGATGCCGATCCCGATGCCAATCTGGCCTCGGCCCTGGGCTTCCCGGCAGAATTAGCCCGGAGCATCGTCCCCATTTCGGAGATGAAGGACCTGATCGAGGAACGCACCGGCGCCAAGCCCGGCACCATGGGCGGTATTTTCCGCTTGAATCCCCGGGTAGACGACATCCCCGAGCGGTATAGCGCCCGCTACCACGACGTCAGGCTGTTGGTGATGGGCACGGTCAAGAAGGGAGGCAGCGGGTGCGTCTGCCCGGAGAGCGTGCTGTTGAAAAGCCTGGTCCGGTACCTCCTGCTGGAGAGGTCCCAGGTGGTGCTCATGGACATGGAGGCGGGCGTGGAGCACCTGGGCCGGGGCACTGCCGAGGCGGTGAACGCCATGATCGTAGTGGTGGAGCCGGGACTGCGCTCGGTGGAGACCGCCCATACCATTGCTGCCTTAGCCGGCGACATCCGTATCCCTCACGTCTTCGCCGTGGGCTGCAAGGTACGATCGGAAAGCGACAAGGAGTTCATCCTGAGGAGCTTGCCCGATGTCCCGGTGCTGGGTTATCTGTCTTACAGCCCCCTGGCCATCGAGGCCGACCTGGCGGGAAAATCGGTCTATGACCTGGACGCTGGCCTGGTGGCCGAGGCCAGAACCATTAAGGCGATGCTGGGAGAGCTGCTGGCAGTTCGGTCGCATTTCTAGAGTGCTCTGGCAACCCTGGCGCTGACCTGGCTTAGAGACCGTGACCTGACATGAAGATATCCGTGATCTGCACCGTGAAGGACGAGGAGAAGTCCATCGGTGATCTGCTGGTGTCTTTGCGCGCTCAGACGCGACCGCCAGACGAGATTATCATTGCCGACGGCGGTTCCACCGATAGAACCACAGAGATCATCCAGGAGTTCGCGGCCTCCGGGATGCCCATCGAAGTCCTGACCTTGCCGGGCAGCAACATCTCGCAGGGCCGCAACGCGGCCATTCGGGCTGCCTCAGGCCAGATTATCGCCAGCACCGACGCCGGGGTGTGTCTGGAGCCCTGCTGGCTGGAGGAGCTGGCCAGGCCCTGGGAAAACGGCCGAAACCCCGACGAGGCCATGCCGGGCGTGGTGAGCGGCTTTTTTCTCGCGGACCCTGAGGGTGTCTTCGAGGCAGCCATGGGGGCCACGGCGCTTCCGTCTCTGGGGGAGATCTCGCCGGAGAGCTTCCTGCCCTCCAGCCGGTCGGTGGCTTTTACCAAAGCCGCCTGGGAAACAGTCGGCGGCTATCCGGAGTGGCTAGACTATTGCGAAGACCTGGTGTTTGACCTCAGCCTGCGGCAAGCTGGACTTCGATTTGAATTCGTTCCCCAGGCCATCGCCCACTTTCGCCCTCGTTCCAGCCTGAGGTCCTTTTTCCTCCAGTACTTCCGCTATGCCCGGGGCGATGGCAAGGCCGATCTCTGGCGCAAACGGCACCTGATCCGCTACGCTGTCTATACCCTGGGGCTGCTTGCACTTGCCATTGGATTTTGGTATAAATCTCTGTGGCTCTTGGTCCTGGCCGGTGCTCTGGTCTATCTCTGGCGGCCGTATCGGCGGCTCTGGCCCATGATGCGCGGCTGGCCCCTGGCGCATCGCGTGCAAGCGACCATCCTGGTGCCGGTGATCCGCGTTACGGGGGATCTGGCCAAAATGATCGGCTATCCCGTGGGGTTGTTCTGGCGTTTGCGGGGAGGCGCGCGCCACAGGTAAACGGAGGAGAGTTCGCCGCGGTCGTTTTTGCCTGTTTTCGGGTCAAAGGCGTGTGATGCTTGACCTGTCGATAATCAGTGTAAGTTATAACACTCGCGAATTACTCCGGGAGTGCTTGCGCTCCATCTTTGCCAGTCGGGGCGATTTCACCTACGAAGTCTTCGTAGTCGACAACCGGTCCAACGATGGCTCGCCGGAGATGGTAAGAACCGAATACCCCCAGGTCAAGGTAATGATCAGCCCGGTGAACGGTGGGTACGCTTACGCCAATAACCTCGGCCTGCGGCAATCCAGCGGACGGTACATCCTGCTGCTGAACCCGGACACGGTTCTGCCAACCAATGCCCTCAGCCAGATGTTATCTTTCATGGAGGAGCACCCTGAGGCTGGAGCTGCCGGTCCCAAACTGGTGCGGGCCGATGGCAGCCTGGACCTGGCTTGCCGGCGCAGCTTTCCCACCCCCCTGGTGTCATTTTATCAGATGACTGGGTTGTCCAGGATCCTTCCTGGAAGCCCCCGCTTCGGCCGCTACAATCTAACTTACCTGGACCCCGATGAGACTGCCGAGGTGGATTCGGTGGTGGGCGCCTTCATGATGGTGCGCCGGCAGGCCATAGAGCAGGCTGGGCTCCTGGATGAGAGCTTCTTCATGTACGGCGAGGATCTGGACTGGGCCTTCCGGATCAAACAGAAGGGCTGGAAGATCTACTATTACCCCAAGGTGCAGGTGCTCCACTACAAAAGGGAGTCCTCCAAGCAGCGACCGCTGCGCACCAGTTTTGAGTTCTATCGTTCCATGTACATCTTCCATCGAAAGCACTACGCCGCAAACACCTTCTTTCTCTTGAATTGGCTCATCTTCACCGGGATATTGTTGCGGGGCGCTTTGGCCATTGTCTGGGCCCTGGTGCGGCCGAGGGGATAACGAGTGAAAAGGACCGACCTCTTTTTTGCCATCTACCAGGCGGCCAGTGATCTGGCAATGTTCACCTTTGCTTTTGTGCTGGCGTACTTCCTCCGCCTGAGCACCGAAGTGCCAGCTCCCCAGAACATCGCTCCCCTTTCAGGATACCTGCGGGTCATCGTGATCTATGACCTGACCCTGCTCGTTACCTTCGCGTTCTACAAGCTGTACTTTATGCAGCGCAGCTTCTCGCGGCTGGATGAGCTGTACTACGTCTTCGTAGCGGTTTCGGTGGGCACGGTGGCGGCCATCGCCGTCTCCGCGCTGGTCCTGAAATCGGAATACGACCCCCCTCGCCTGATGCTAGCTTATATGTGGCTCTTGACCATCTTCTTTGTCTTCTCCCTCCGGGTGGTCAATGGATTTATCCTGGCGGTGCTCCGGGCCCACGGATGGGACCAACACAGGGTGCTCATCATCGGCGGTGGCTCGGTGGGCCGCCGGATCATGCACACCATTAGAGAATCTCCGGAGTTGGGATATCGGGTAGTGGGTTTCATCGACAATGACCCTGGCCTCAAGGAGGTGGAGGGGGTGACGGTCTGCGGAGGGGAAGGATGTATTGTGGAGGCGATCCGCGATAAAAAGGTGGACGAGGTCATCATCGCCCTGCCCCATGCCCCGCATCAGGAGATCATCTCCCTGGTATCCCTGTGTGGAGGAGAAAAGGTAAGCGTGCGCGTCTACCCGGACGTTTTCCAGATGATATCCTCCGAGGTGAGCATCGGGGATCTCTCTGGCATGCCCCTGGTGAGCATTCGCGATGCCGCCCTGCGGGGCTGGCGCCTGGGCGCCAAGCGCATCATCGACCTGGTCTTCAGTGAGGCGTTTCTGGTCATCTTCTCCCCTCTTCTCTTGTTCATGGCCTTGCTGATCAAGCTTGATTCTCCAGGGCCGGTATTTTACGTCCAAGAGCGGGTGGGCCTGGACGGAAAGCCGTTCCAGGTAATCAAGTTCCGTTCCATGAAAGCCGATGCCGAGGCCAACGGCCCCGGCTGGACCACGGCAAATGATCCCCGCCGCACCAGGTTGGGCACTTTCCTGCGGCGGTTTTCCATCGATGAGATGCCGCAATTCATCAACGTCCTCTTGGGGGAGATGAGCGTCGTGGGGCCCAGGCCGGAGCGCCCGGTCTATGTGGAGCAATTCAGGAAGCAGGTCCCCCGCTACATGGACCGCCACTGGGAAAAAGCCGGGGTCACCGGCTGGGCCCAGGTGAATGGGCTCAGGGGCGACACCTCGATCGAAGAGCGCACCCGTTACGACCTGTACTACATCGAGAACTGGTCCCTACTGTTGGACTTCAAGATCATCCTCAGGACCATCTGGGTGGCCCTGTCGGGCAAGAACGCCTACTAGGGCGGCCCGGGTGCTGCCTCACCGCCCGGCTTCTCGCCCCAGGACGGGCTCCTGGTCACGAGGCCCCCGAACCTGGACGAACATATTGACAGGCCAACAAAATGGTGCTATAGTATTAGCACTCTCATGTCGAGAGTGCTAACTTGACTGGACCATGACATGGAACCCTTGACTGAGCGACAGAGAGCCTTGCTCAAGATCATCGTGGGGGATTACATCTCCTCAGCGATGCCCGTGGCCTCGGAACTGGTCGCTGGCAAATACACCTTAAAGGTGAGCCCGGCCACGATCCGCAACGAGATGGCTGCCCTGGAGGAGTTGGGGCTCGTCACCCACCCACATACCTCTGCCGGACGGGTGCCCACGGATAAGGGCTATCGTTACTACGTGGAATCGCTCATGGAGGAGGCAGAGCTGCCTCAGGTGGAGCGCTTGATGATCCAGCACCAGTTCCATCAGGTCGAGTTGGAACTGGATCAATGGCTGCGCCTGGCCATGGCCATCCTGGCCCACTCGGTCCAGAGCGCCGCATTGATCACGCCGCCGGTGGCGGCGCGATCGAGGGTAAGGCATTTCGAGTTGATCTCCGTACAGGAGGACCTGGCACTTATGGTGTTGGTGCTCCAGGGCGGCACGGTCAAGGAACAGATGCTCAGCTTTGATCGCCCGTTGGCTCAGGGAGAATTGAGCGCCATTGCCAACCGGCTCAACTCGCTATTTCAAGAGGCCACGGCCGAGCAGATCCAGGGCAAGCTGAACCAGCTCGGTGGGCTGGAGCGCCAGGTAGCGGAGGTGTTGGTCAAGATCGTGCGCCAACTGGACGAGCTGGGCCACCAGGAGGTGTACCACAACGGCCTGATCAATGTCTTGAGCCAGCCTGAGTTCAGCCAGGTAGATCGGGCCCGGCAGATATTGGAACTCTTGGAGCAGCGGAGCTTCCTGTCGGCGGTGATGCCACAGGTCTTGATGTCCGAGGGGGTTCAGGTGATCATCGGTGCTGAGAACCCCTGGGAGAAGCTCCGGCAATTCAGCATGGTCCTGTCGCGCTACGGCGTGAAGGGCGAGGCCGCAGGGGTGCTGGGCGTGTTAGGCCCCACTCGCCTGCCCTATTGGCGAGCTATCTCCACCGTGCGGTTCATGGCCCAGTTAATGAGCGGGCTCCTGGGCGAACTGTATGGCGAAAGATAGGCCTGCTCTGACTTTCCGAGTCATTATGGCGTACTAATCTTTTATCTGGAGGTTGACGTGGTGTCGGAGACGAATCAGGAGGAGGTTGCTACCTCCCGGGCATCCGAGGAGAAGGTACCGGTAGCGGGGGTCGCCGAGGTGCCCTCCGAGCTGGAGGCCCTGAAGAAGGATCTGGAGGAGGAAAAGTCCAAGTCAGCGAACTTCCTGGCCGGTTGGCAGCGGGCGCAAGCGGATTTCATCAATTATCGCCGTCGTGCCGAACAGGAGAGAAACGACCTGATAAAATTCGCTAATGCCACCTTGGTGATGAAGCTGTTGTCGGTGTTGGACGACTTCGAACGGGCCTTTGTCACGGTTCCCAGAGAGCTGGTTGGGCTCACCTGGATCGAGGGCATTGCGCTGATCGAGCGTAAGATGCGGGCCATCCTGGAACAGGAGGGACTGGCGCCCATCGAAGCCATGGGCACAGACTTCGACCCCCAACTGCATGAGGCGATAATCCATGAGGAAGGCTCTGACGAGAACGACGGCAAGGTAGTGGCAGAACTGCAAAGAGGCTACAAGTTTCAAGATAGAGTGATCAGGCCCACGTTGGCCAAGGTGGGCAAGAAACGCGAAAACGTTGCCGACCAGGGCAAGCAGGGAGCTGAGCAGTAGTCGGCAATCAGCGTGCATTTCGCAATTGGAGGAGGATAAAAATCATGGGCAAGATATTGGGAATAGACCTGGGAACCACTAACTCCTGCATGGCGGTCATGGAGGGCGGAGAACCGGTGGTCATCCCGAATGCCGAGGGGGGACGCATAACCCCCTCGGTGGTGGCCGTGACCAAGACTGGAGAACGCCTGGTGGGCCAGGTGGCTAAACGGCAGGCGATCACCAACCCGGAGAATACCATTTTCTCCATCAAGCGTTTCATGGGGCGAAAATACAATGAGCCTTCGGTGCAATATGACAAGAAGTTGGTGCCATACAAGCTGAGCGAGGCCCCTAACGGCGATGTTCGCGTGTGGATGGGCGATCGACAGTATTCGCCACCGGAGATCTCGGCGATGATCCTGCAGAAGATGAAGCAGGATGCGGAGGCCTACCTGGGCGAGAGGATCACCCAGGCGGTGATCACCGTCCCGGCCTATTTCAACGACAGCCAGCGACAGGCCACCAAGGACGCCGGAAAGATCGCCGGGCTGGAGGTGCTGCGGATCATCAATGAGCCTACCGCCTCTTCGCTGGCCTACGGCCTGGACAAAAAGAAAGATGAGCGCATCGCCGTCTACGACCTGGGTGGGGGGACGTTTGATATCTCGATCTTGGAACTGGGCGAGGGCGTCTTTGAGGTGAAATCGACCAACGGGGATACCCACCTGGGCGGGGACGACTTCGATCAGCGCATCATCGATTGGCTTTGCGATGAGTTCAAGCGAGAGCAGGGCATTGACCTGCGCCAGGACCGCATGGCCCTTCAGAGATTGAAAGAGGCGGCGGAGAAGGCCAAATGCGAGCTCTCCACGGTGATGCAGACCGAGGTCAATCTGCCTTTCATAACCGCCGATGCCAGTGGCCCCAAGCACCTGAACATCACGCTAACCCGCTCCAAGCTGGAGCAGTTGGTGCAGGAGCTGGTCGAAAAGACGGCCGGCCCCTGCGGCCGGGCCATGGAAGACGCCGCCGTCACCGCCAGGGACATCGACGAGGTGGTGCTGGTGGGCGGCCAGACCCGCATGCCGGCGGTGCAAGAGTTGGTGAAGCGGCTTTTTGCTAAGGAACCTCACAAGGGGGTCAACCCCGACGAGGTGGTGGCGGTGGGTGCTGCCATCCAGGCGGGTGTCCTGGGCGGTGAGGTGAAGGATATCCTGCTCCTGGATATCACTCCGCTCACCCTGTCTATCGAGACCCTGGGTGGCGTGGCCACGCCGCTTATCTCGCGGAACACCACCATTCCCACTGCCAAAAGCCAGATCTTCTCCACCGCCTCGGACAACCAGCCCAGCGTGGAGATACACGTGCTTCAGGGGGAGCGCCCCCTGGCGGCGGAGAACCGTACCCTGGGCCGCTTTATCTTGGATGGTCTCCTGCCGGCCCCACGAGGTGTGCCGCAGATCGAGGTGACCTTCGACATCGACGCCAATGGCATCCTGAACGTGTCGGCTAAGGACAAGGGCACCGGCCGGGAACAGCGCATCACCATCACGGCTTCCAGCGGCCTGTCCAAGGACGAGGTGGAGCGCATGGTGAAAGAGGCCGAGATGCACGCGGCTGAGGATTCCAAGAAGCGCGAGTCCATCGAGATCCGCAACCAGGCCGATTCCCTGGCCTATTCGGCGGAACGCACCCTACGGGAACATGGCGACAAGGTGCCCTCGGAGCTCAAGAGCCAGATCGAGGGCAAGATCGCCGCGGTGCGGTCTGCCCTCCAGGGGACCGACAACCAGTACATCCAAAGGACCATGCAGGAGCTCTCCGAGGCCATGCAGAAGATAGGCGCTGCGGTATACGGCCAGCCGGGCCAGGCCGGGCCCGGGGGTCCGCCGCCGGGGGGTGCGCCCGGTCCTGGCCCCAGCGAGGAGGGCACCGTGGAAGGCGAATTCAGGGAGGTTTAGGCCAGAGGCTTCAGACGGGGTCAGGGCGTATGCGCTCCTGGCCCCGTTCGTTTTTTGCCCAACACCCTTGACTGAGGATGGGTATTGGGGTAAACTGTAGCCTGCGCCGCAGCCGGCGCTTTGATCTTGAGAAGGCTGGGCTTTGATGGCATATAAACGAGATTACTATGAGGTCCTGGGGGTGAGCAGGGGCGCCAGTGAGGATGACGTCAAGAAGGCCTTCCGACGCCTGGCCCGGCAATATCACCCGGACGTAAGCAAGGCCGCAGATGCTGAGGACCGCTTCAAGGAGATCAACGAGGCCTACGAGGTCCTAAGCGACCCCGACAAGCGCTCCACCTATGACCGCTTTGGACACGCTGGCCTTGAAGGCAGGCTGGGTGGCGGTGCCTATAGCCCCTTCGGAGACATCACGGACATCTTCGAGAGCTTCTTCGGCGGCATGGCGGGCACCGCCACCCGCCGGGGCCCGCAGCGAGGAGCCGACCTGCGCTACAATCTGACCATAACCTTCGAGGAAGCGGTCTTTGGCTGTGAGAAAGACATTGAGGTGCCACGATGGCAGACCTGCGGCACCTGCCGGGGCTCTGGCAGCGAGCCCGGAACCCAACCCGCGCGCTGCCCGCTATGCAACGGCACCGGCGAGGTGCGCCGGGTTCAACGATCGATCTTCGGCCAGTTCGTCAACGTGACCATATGCGACCGGTGCCAGGGCGAGGGGAGGGTGATAACCAGCCCCTGTCCCGAATGTAGAGGCCGACGGCAGGTGCGGGTGACCAAGAAGATACGCGTCACGGTCCCGGCCGGTGTGGACGACGGCAATCAGATGCGATTGACCGGTGAGGGCGAGCTCGGGACATGGGGTGGCCCGCCGGGCAACCTCTATGTGGTCTTGTCCATCAAGAAGCACCGCTTGTTTCGGCGAGAGGGCAACGATATCCTCTACGATCTCAAGCTGAATTTCGCTCAAGCGGCCTTGGGCGACGAGGTGGCGGTGCCCACGGTGGATGGGCCGGTCAAGCTCAGCATTCCCCCAGGGACGCAACACGGCACGGTGTTCTTCCTGCGGGAAAAAGGCGTTCCCTACGTTCATTCCAGCCGACGAGGCGACCAGCGGGTCCACGTTCAGGTAGTAACCCCCACTGAGCTGACCGAGGAGCAGAGAAGGCTATTTGCGGAGCTGGCAAAGACCTTTGGTCATGAGGTTGTCCCCCAGGACGAACGGGGATTCTTTGACAAAGTCAAGGATGCCTTCGGTGTGTAGCCGTGGAATGGGTTGAGGTGGCGGTATCCGCTGATGCGGAGGCGGTGGAGGCCCTGGCTGGGCTCTTTCGCGATTTTTGCCATGGGGGCGTAGCCATTGAGCCCACGGTCCAGCCCCTGGCCGAGGGAGGCGTGGTGGTGGACCCGGAGCAACCGGTAGCGGTGAGGGGATACATTCCGGCCGACGGAAAGGAAAGAATAAAGCTTCGCCAACTGAAAACCGCCACCGATCATTTGAGCTTCGTGCGTCCGGTCTCCCGGCTGAGCACCCGGCGAGTGGCCGAGGACGATTGGGCCCACGCCTGGAAACAGCACTATCAAGTGCTTCACCTGGGGAGAAACCTGGTCATTGTGCCAGCTTGGCGAAGGTACAATCCCGGCGCTGGAGAGCTGGTGATCTATCTGGACCCGGGCATGGCCTTCGGCACTGGCCTTCACCCCACCACCATCATGTGCCTGGTGGAGCTGGAGAAACGCGTAACCGCCGGGGCCAAATTGCTGGACGTTGGCACGGGCTCCGGCATCCAGGCCATAGCTGCCGCCCGCTTGGGAGCCCACAGCGTACTCGCCCTGGACATCAACCCCGTGGCGGCCTCGGCAGCCCGAAGTAACGTGGAGCTCAATCGGCTCCAGGGCATCGTTCAGGTGGTCCAGGGCACCATCAGCTCAAGCGGGCAAATAACGCCGGACCCTGGCATCCTGGGTCCCACTGTCCTTCCTCCATTTGACCTGGTAGTCGCTAACATCATCGCCGGGGTTATCGTGGAGATGGCGCCCGGTCTCGCTGCCGTGCTGGCGAGGGAAGGGGTGCTCCTGGCCTCCGGCATCATCGCCGAGAGAGAGCAGGAGGTTTGCCGGGCCCTCCAAGAAGCGGGCTTCACGGTGAGCGAAACGCTTCGCCAAGGCGACTGGGTTACCCTGGTCAGTAACCGATGACGCACCGGTTTTTCGTGCCAGCGGAGTGGCTCCGCAGCGATCCCATTGACATCGCCGGTGGCCGGGCGCATCAAATCGCTGATGTCTTGCGCCTGCGACCGGGTGAGCAGATAGTGCTGTTGGACAACTCCGGCTGGGAATTTCGGGTCGAGCTGATCCGCGTGGCTTCCCTCCAGGCGAGGGGGATTCTTCGGGGCAAATCCCTGGCCACCCGGGAGCCTCGCACCAAGATCACCCTGTACCAAGCCTTGCTCAAGGGCGATCATTTCGAGTACGTGCTGCAAAAGGGCACGGAATTGGGCGTCATCGAATTCGTTCCACTGATCTGCGACCGCTGCGTGGTGGCAACCATGAGCCAGGCGTCGGTCAAGCTGGCCCGCTATCAGCGCATCATCCTGGAGGCGGCAGAACTGTGCGGCCGCGCCAAATTTCCGGCCTTAAGACCGGCGATCCTTTTCCGGCAGGCTTGTGAACAGAATGCTGGCAGGGGGTTATCACTCATCCCGTGGGAGGGAGAAAGGGTTCAAAGCCTTAAGGGGATCATCGGCGAAAGGGCGGCCTCGGCTAGCAAAGAGGCCAGGGAAGGACAGGGTGGCGTCTCCAGGCCCGGCCTACGGCCCAGGCCCTTTTCTGTAAGCCTGTTCATCGGGCCAGAGGGAGGCTTTTGCCCGGAGGAGGTTAGTTGGGCTCAGCGCTACGGCATAGTTCCTGTGAGCTTAGGGCCCAGAATCCTTCGGGCAGAGACGGCTGGGCTGGCGGCCACGGCGGCCATACTCTATGAATTCGGCGACCTGGGAGGCTGAGAGATGGCCCAAATCGGCAAGTGCCGCCTGATCGTGAACCCAGTTTCGGCCAACGGTGCCACGGCAAAGAAATGGCCTCGCATCAGGGCGCTCTTGGAGAGACAAGGCCTGTGGTTCGACCACTGCTTCACCGAACGGCCCGGCCATGCCGTGGAACTGGCGCGACGAGCAGTTGAAGATGGCTGCCAACTGGTGGTGGCGGTGGGTGGAGATGGGACAGTCAATGAGGTAGCAAACGGCCTGGTGGGAAGCCAGGGTGAGATACCAACCGGTGTTCTACTGGGGATGATACCCACGGGCACCGGCGCTGATTTTGGGCGAACGTTCGGCATCCCGCGTGACTACGAACAAGCGTGTCAGCACCTCGTGGGCGAAACCACCATGACCATTGACCTCGGCGTGATCGGTTACTCCAATGCAGCCGGCCCAGTGCGCCGCTACTACGTGAACGTG
>JACQYG010000304.1 GCA_016208345.1 Chloroflexota bacterium | reverse complement strand
GCAACTGAAGCCGAGGTGCTCGGAAAGCCAGGGGCTCCTGGTCCGCGCCACCCAGGCATTGACCTGGGACAGTGCTTCCTGGGAAAAGGGCTCGCCCCGGCTCAGCACCGCGGTGCCGTGCAGCACCATTGGCAAGCCAGAGTCAAACGACGCCACAGTCTGGGGAGCCATCCAGCTTCCCACCTTTAGATAGTCCACCTTAACCCGCCCTTCGTGGATTAGCTCCATAAGCTGTGGCGCGGCGTTGGCGCTCAGATAGGTCACTCTCTTCTCCTGGGCTGTTGTTCGTGAATTATGACACCAGCCAGTTGATGCCAAACGGCTCTTCTTCCAGGTAAAACAAGGCCGGTCCGCGGACCGGCCTCACGGTTATCTTGCGCTCGAAACTATTGCTGCTCACGCAGCAGCTTGGCAAAGCTGTCCCAGTGCCCCTGCTCGTCCACCACGATGTTCTCGATGATGAGGGAGGTGCCCACCTCGCCGGCCTCCTCAGCCTGTTTGATCCTCTTGGCGTAGTCCTCCAGGGCACCCTTCTCGGCGGCCAGGTCCAGCTCCAGCATCTCCTTGATCGTGGCGGTCTGCTTGATGGGCCGAGGTTTCACCGTGGGCACGCCTCCCATGGCCACGATGCGCTCGGCCAGGATCTCGGCATGCTTCATCTCGTCCTTGGCCACTTCCGCCAGCAAATCAGAGATGGGCAGCCGCTTCAGGCCCATGATCATGAAGTGGTGTTGCAGGTACTGGATAATGGCCTGCAGCTCTCCCGCCAGGTCCTCGTTCAGATCATCGATCAGTTTCTTGTTGTCCATTAGTTTTCACCTCCTTTCGATGGGACTCCATCGTCCACCGGCCTCGCGGCGTGATCCGTGGTTTCAAAACCAATTATATCACCAAGACTATGCCTGAGGCAAGCGCTAAGGCAACACCATGGTCTCTCTAACTGGCAGGATGAACCTGCGCGTTGAGTCTGTCGCTCCCCTGTGCCCCGAGATATGTGATATAATGCGTGCGTCCCGGGAATCAGCACACTGTCTTTTGGAGGTGCCAGCATGCCTCGGTTGGACCGGAGGGGACTAAGGGTTGTGGCAGGGATGGTGGCTTTACTCTTGATCCTCTATCTGGCCCTTGTCAGCATCCCCTCCCTGGATCGGCTGGTCTATCGGTCACCGCTGGCCGGAGCGCCCGAGGCCCTCAAATCAAGGCTCAGGCCCTTCCGAGCGCCTTTGGTGATCGACGTCTATCCCGCCAAAGACGCCAAAGAGATATCTCCCTCTTCCGCCATAAGCATTACCTTCTCCGTTCCCATGAACCATGGCTTCACCGAACGGGCCATGAAGATAGAGCCTGCTTTGCCGGGCACCTTCAACTGGAAAGACAACACCCTCATCTTCAATCCCCAGGCCCATGAGGCCTGGGCACCGAATACCGTAGTCACGGTAACGGTGGGGACCGGGGCCCGCTCCTGGCTCTTGCGGGCCAAGGAAAAGGCCCTTCAAACAACCTTCATCGTGGCCGGCCCGCCGGCGGTGGTGGCCACCACCCCGGCGGCCAATGCCCGCTACGCTTTCATCAAAGGCACAGGACCAGAATCCAATGTCACCATGACCTTCAATCGCCCCATGGACGAAAAGTCGGTGACCGACCGCATCACGGTGAGCCCTGCCCCGGTCGGCCTGCGCTTCGGGTGGGTGGAGAATCGGCTTTTCCTTTATGGCGCCTGGCAGCCCTCCACCAGCTACCAGATAAAGCTGATGCCCGGAGCCAGGGACCGCCTCTTCGGCACGGAGATGAGGGACGCTTTCTCGTTTGGCTTCACCACCACCAGGCGGCCGCCCTGGCTGGGCATCACCGCCATGGGGTACTACGGCCTCCTCTCGGCCTACGAGCCCCGGAGCTTCCCGGTAGAGGCCGTGAACGTCAGCGCCCTGGACCTGAAGCTCTATCGATTGGACACTGCCAGCTACCTCAAGATCCAGGGCTTCTCCTGGAACGACCGCCGCAGCTACAAGCCCGACCTGCCCCTGGTACGCTCGTGGCAAGAGCCGGTGGAGACCCAACCGGACATGGTGACCAGCGTGCCGGTGGAACTCGGTGATCTGGCCTCTGGCCTCTATTTCCTCACCGTCTCCTCGCCCGAGGGCACGAAAGACGCCCAGGTCTTGGTGGTGAGCAGGTCTGCCCTGACCATGAAACGCACCGATACCCAGGCCCTGGTATGGGCCACGGATATGGCCCAGGGCCAGGTAATCCCGGAGATGGAGGTGACCCTCTACGACCAAAAGGGCCAGAAGCTGGCCTCGGGCCTCACCGACGAAAAGGGGGTTTTCCTATCGGCGCTACCTAAGACGACGGGCTCCATCCATGCCCTGGGCACCCGGCCCGGCGATGTGGCTGCGGTGGCAGCCGATTGGCAGGCGGGGGTGGAGCCCTGGCGCTTCACCGGCATCCCCTGGCAGTGGCAGGTGGAGACGAAGGAGCACCGGGTCTTCATCTACACCGACCGGCCCCTCTACCGCCCGGGTCAGACCGTCTACTTCAAGGGTATTGTCCGCCAGGACAAGGACGGAGAATACTCCAAACCGCCTCCGGGCACCGCGGTCTACGTCTCGGTGAGCAACTGGGATAACCAGGTGATCTACAAGAAAACCCTGAAGACCACCCCCTTTGGCTCCATCAGCGATTCATTCCTCCTGAACCGGGAGGTCAAACTGGGTGAATACCAGATCCGCGCCGAGGTGGGCAAGGAGCCGGGGGCCGAGGCCCGGTGGCAGTACCAGTCGGCCATCCGAGTGGAGGAATACCGAAAGCCGGAGTTCGAGGTCTCGGTGCGGACCGACCGATCGGACTACGTCAACGGGGATGTCATCAGCGCCACCGTCCAGGCGCGGTACTATTTCGGCGCGCCGGTGGCGAACACCAAGATCCGCTATGCCCTGTACGCCAACGACTACTGGTTTTACTGGGCAGCCAATGAGGACTTCGATTTCGGGGAGGTAAGCCAACGATACTGGGGATATGGTAAGGAGATCTTCGCCAGGGAGGCTACCACCGACGCTAACGGCCTCCTTTCGCTGACCATACCGGCCAACGTGGGCACGGAGCAGCGCAGCCAGATCTTCACCCTGGAGGCCTCGGTCATGGACCCCACCAACCAGCCGGTGAGCGGCTTCAAGAGCGTTATCGTACACCGGGGCCTCTTCTACATCGGCGCCAAACCGGACAAGTACGTGGCCACCCGGGGCCAAAAGGCGTCTTTCTCGATCCAGACGCTGGACACCAAATCCCGGCCGGCTGGGCCGGAGCCGCTCCGCTACACTATCACCCGCATCGAGTGGAAGAACACCCGGGAATACGGCCCCAAGGGCTACCTCTGGAAGGCCGAGCCGGTGACAACCACCATGGCTGCCGGCAGCCTGGTCACCGGGCTGGATGGAACAGCCCACCTGGACTTCATCCCGCCCACGGGCGGCTCCTATCAACTGGAGTTGACCGGGGTCGATGCCCGGGGCAACCGGGTCCTGGGCTCCGCCTGGCTGTGGGTCTCGGACACCGCATTGGTGCGTTGGCGCTGGGAGAACAACGACCGCATCGAGCTCAGGGCCGACAAGAAGCGCTACCGGCCAGGCGAAATGGCCCGGGTGCTGGTGGCCTCTCCCTACCAGAATGCCCGGGCCCTGGTGACCGTGGAGAGAGGCCGGATCATCAGCCACCGCCTGGTAGAGCTGGACTCCAACTCCGCCATCCTGGAATTCCCGGTGGAGAAATCCTACTTCCCCAACGTCTTCGTCTCGGTCGTGCTCATCCCCCAGGGCGAGCGGCCCAGCTTCAAGGTGGGCTACGCCGAGCTGCGGGTGGAAGATGAATCGAATGCCCTTCAGGTGAGCATCTCCCCCGATAAGGCCGAGCACCGGCCCGGCGAGAAGGCCACCTACACCGTGAAGGCCGTGGACTCCGCTGGCAAGCCGAGCCGGGCCGAATTCAGCCTGGGGGTGGTGGACGCCGCCATCTATGCCCTGGCTGGCGACACCACCAAAGACATCGTGGACGCCTTCTGGGGCCGCCGCAATCTGGGGGTGCAGTCGGCCTACTCGCTGGCCATCCTGCTGAACCGGCATAACCTCCGGGAGGACTGGGGCGGCGGTGACCTGGGCGCCGAACAGGGCTTGCGCAAGATCTTCCCCGACACCGCCTACTGGAACCCGGTGATCGAGACCGACGAGCTGGGAGCAGCCAAAGTCGAGGTGACGCTGCCCGACAACCTCACCACCTGGCGGGCCTTTGCCAAGGGGGTCACCGCCGACACCAAGGTGGGCGCGGCCCGGGCGGACCTCCTCGTCAACAAGGAGCTCATCGTGCGACCGATCTTGCCCCGGTTCCTGATGATCGGCGACCGGGCGGTGGTGGGGGCCCTGGTGCACAATTACACCGGTCGAGAAGCAGAGGTAGAGGTCGCGCTGCACGCCCAGGGTGTCACGTTGCAGGACAAGCCTCAGCCCGGCAGCAAAGTAGCGATACCTAACGGTGAGGCACGGAAATTCACCTGGACGGTGAAGGTAGATAAAGTCGAAAAGGCGACCTTGCGCTTCCGGGCCACGGCCCTGGCCCCTGGCGGAGCCGCCGATGCGGTGGAGATCAGCCTGCCCGTGCTGCCCTTCGGCGAAAAGGCGGTGGTGGCCGAGGCCGGGGAGACCTCAGAGCTGGCCCTACGGACCCTGGAGCTAGCCCAGGACGCCATCTTCCCAAAGCTCACGGTGGACACGGCGCCGTCCCTGGCCGCCGGCCTGGTGGACAGCCTGGACTATATCACCGGCTATCCCTACGGCTGCATCGAGCAGACCATGAGCCGCTTTCTGCCTGATGTCCTGGTGAGCCAAACCATGAAGGCCTTGAGCATCGAGAACGCCAGGCTCAAGGAGGAGCTGCCCAAGATGGTGGAGGACGGGCTCACCCGCATCTACGCCATGCAGCGCTACGACGGCGGCTGGGGATGGTGGGAGGGCGATGCCCCGGACCCGCGCATCACCGCCTACGTGCTGTACGGCCTGAACGAGGCGAAGAAGGCCGGCTTTCCGGTGGACCAGCGGGTCCTGGAACGAGGCGCCAAGGCCCTGAGGGAGCCCCTGGTCAAGACCGGCGACCTGAACCTGAAAGCGTATCTGGTCTACGTCCTCACCGAGTACGGCGAGGGCGATATCTCCTTGTCTCGCTCCATACTGGACCGCCAGGCCTCGCTGACTTTGGAGAGCAAGGCCTACCTGGCCATGGCCCTCCAGGCAACCAGGAGCTCTGTCGAGGCCAGGGCCTTGACCGACGATCTCCTGAGCAGGGCCATTGTTACCGCCACCGGCGCCCACTGGCAGGAGGTCCAAGAGGAGCGCAAGTACATGGCCTCCAGCGGCCGGACCACAGCGGTGATCCTCCAGGCCCTGATGCGGGTGGACCCCCGGAGTCCCGTCGTCCCCAAGGTGGTCCGCTGGCTCATGGAGAGCCGCCGCGGAGGGTACTGGCGTACCACCCAGGAGACCGCCGCCACCCTGATCGCGCTCAACGAATACCTTGCGACCACCAAGGAGTTGCAGGGCAACTTCACCTACCAGGTCGCGGTGAACGGCCGGCAGGTAAAGGAGCGGGGCGTGACCCGCCAGGACATCGCCGAGCGAGACCGGGTTGTGGTAAACGACCCGCGGCCCGGCGGCAACGAGGTGAAAATCACCAAACAGGGGCCGGGGCTCCTGTACTACTCGGCTTACCTGGAGTACTACCAGGAGAGAGACCGCATCGAGGCCGGCCGCTCCTCCGATGGCCCGGCCGTGCGCCGGGATTACCTGGACCCCAGGACTGGAAAAGCCTTAACCCAAATGAAGGCAGGCGACCTGGTCCAGGTGCGGCTCACCATCGACGTGCCCGGCGAGCTGTGGTACGTGGTCATCGAGGACCCCTTGCCTGCCGGCCTGGAGGCGGTCAACGAGAGCCTCCGAACCACCTCGGTCCGGGAGGGAAAGGTGCTGAGCTACTGGAGCCACCCCGAGCTCCGGGACGACAAGGCCGCCTTTTTCGCGTATTGGATGTGGCCGGGCCAGCACACCTACACCTACCTGGCCCGGGCCACCACACCGGGGGCCTTCCGGGTGCTCCCCACCTACGTCTATCCCATGTATAACCCGGAGACCTGGGGGCGGGGTGCGAGCGAGGTCATGACCGTCGCCGAGTGATGCGCGATGCGCGCCATTTTACCCATCTTCCCTCCGACTAGTGTCCGGTAACGGAAACAT
Source organism: Chloroflexota bacterium (assembly GCA_016208345.1). Lineage (GTDB taxonomy): Bacteria > Chloroflexota > DTOL01 > DTOL01 > JACQYG01 > JACQYG01. The sequence goes on along the minus strand of JACQYG010000304.1, from coordinate 431 downwards.
CTTTACATTTCTCGCCTTCGCGAGGATTAGGGGACCAGGCTGAAAATAGCCACGGAACCACCAAGACACTAGCGGCACTATCCCCCTCTGGCCGCCCACGTGGAGCGTATGGCCCTCTGGACAAGAAGAGAAAAAGCCAGGCACGAGACCTGGCACGACAACGCCCATCCTTGCCAAAATGAACGTATTGATCGTCATTCTCTGGCACATTGCCAGAATAGATCAAATTTTCCCGCAAAACCCCTTGTCATCGGGTCTTTTTTGTGGTACAATGCGGATAAATAATACAACATTATCTTAATATTACCAGGCCATGCAACTGAGCAAGCAAGAAGGATACGCCCTGCGGTTGGCCCTGGATCTGGCCAAGAACGGGGCCGCCCCGGTGCGGGAGATCTCGGCCCGGCAAAATATACCTCCGGCCTACTTGG
>JACQYG010000289.1 GCA_016208345.1 Chloroflexota bacterium | reverse complement strand
GTCGCCTCGCTCGCTGCGGGCCTTCGAGCAAAGCCTCTTCTCCGACGACTGGCGCGACCTGATGCGGCTCTTCCTGGTGCGCCGCACCCGTCGCTTCATCATGGCCAACTACGCCCAATACGACACCCAGAAACATCGCTACTACGTTCTGCTCAATGGCCAGCCATTCTACTTTCCTTTGCGCCAGCCGCGCAACCTAACTTTCACCCTTGACGACGCTAATCCCACCGATCAGTACGCTCGCCTCTACCGCGACAGCGTTGTGGAGGTGATCCAAAACCTGTCCCTGCCCCGCTACGGGCTGGCAAATTATCTGCGCCCTAATGCCCGCCTGATGGCGAGCGCCGAGGAAAGACGTATCCTTGACAACTTGAACCGCGCTGGCAAACGACTCATCGGCTTCTCCCGGACCAACCTGTTCAAGCGGCTGGAGTCAAGCGGCCACAGCTTTCTGCTGTCGCTCCAGCGCCACGTCCTGCGCAACCTGATCACACTGCACGCGCTAGAAGACCGCCTGCCCATCCCCATCGGCACACAGGACGCGGCCACGCTTGACACGGCCATCTCCGATGCCGATGCCGGGTGGACCGACGAGGACGGATTAGCGGATAGTCCGACTGCGAGGGATGATGCTCTCGGCGTGGCGGGCAATGGTCTCGACGCCTACCGCGCCCGCGCGGCGCAAGCCTACGCTGCCTATCGGACGCAGTACCAGACTCGTTTCCAATGGTTAAGCACGCGCTTCTTCAGTGACGATCTGCGCAAGGACTTGCTGGCTGACGCCGAAGCCCTACTGGGGCTCCTTGGCACAGCCGGTCAGTGGGATCCCCATCGTGACGCCAAGCTGGATGCCCTCTACCGGTTGTTGACCGAAATGCACCAGCGCGAGAAGGTGCTGGTCTTCACCCAGTTCGCGGACACAGCGACTTATCTCGCTGAACAACTCCAACTGCGCAGTGTTGCAGACCTGGAGGCCGTTACTGCCCAGTCATCGGACCCGACGGCCCTAGCCCGCCGCTTTAGTCCCTGCAGCAACCGCGTAGGGGCGACCGGCCGTGCGCCTCTACGTCCCGATGAAACGGAACTGCGCGTGTTGGTCACCACCGACGTGTTGGCTGAGGGCCAAAACCTGCAAGACTGTGCCATCGTGGTCAACTACGACCTGCCCTGGGCCATCAGCCGTCTGATTCAACGGGCCGGCCGCGTGGACCGCATCGGCCAACAACACGACACTCTCTTGGTTTACTCCTTCCTGCCTGTCGCGGGCGTGGGACGGGTGATCCCCGCTGCCTGTACCCCTGAAACGCCCGCCTTGCCCCGCCGATCCGATCATCACGACCTGACTGCTCAGGCTGTCAAACGAGCTGTGGCCGAAGTGAGCAGCCTGGGAGGGCAACTCGGTTCGCTGCGCAGCACCCGCCGCAAGGCGTACGAGCGGCTCAAGACCTACCGGGAAGCACTAAGGCAGATAAGCCGTGACACCACCGAACTGGATCGGGCCTTCGATGCCCTCTTCCGCTTTCCCCTCACCGAGCGGGCGCGCGAGGCCCTGAGCCGTCAGTTGCGGCTGGGCATCAGCGACCCGGACCTGGCCGAAATGGTGGTTAACCTCCACGCCGACGAGCGGTTGGTCAAAGTCACCGAGGAGCCGCCGACGCCGGAGCCAATCATCGTCTGCTCGATGGGGCTAAAAGCTGACGAACCCGTGTCCGGAGGAGAAGCTAATGCCTGATCTACTCCAGACGATCGAAACCCACCTCAACACTCCGCGCCTGCGCGACAACCTGACGCCCCTCTTCTGCGAAACGCTGCTGTGGGGCCGCCTGCAAGGTCAGCCCCGTTCGCTCCAAGCGGGTGCGCCGATCGACCGGGCAGTGCCTCTGACACCAGTGGCCCAACTGAGCGGCCTGCCCGTCTTCCGCGTGGACTGGCCCTACCCCAAACTGCCCACTGTCACCCAGCGTCGTGCCGTGCACCACGCCCTGGCCCCCACCCATCTGGAACACCTGCTGGCCTACGTCACCGACGACGGCCGACAGGCCACTTTCGTCTGGGCGCGCCGCCGGCCACAAAACAAGATTGAACTGCGTGCCCTGCCCTACGCCGTGGGTTCGCCGGCCCGCACCACCATCGAGCAACTGGGCGAACTGGCCTTCACCTTCCAGGAACTGGGCCTCTTTGGAGAGCCGTCAATCCTCGCCGTCATGGACAAGCTGAACGCCGCTTTCAACGTGGAGGCAGTGACAAAGCGCTTCTTCACCGCTTATCGCGATGTCTTCAGGGAGGTTGAGAAGCAGATCAGCGGGGTCAATGGCGACGCCAGACGATTGTTCACCCAAAAACTGTTCAACCGCCTGATGTTCCTGGTCTTCCTTGAGCGCAAAGGTTGGTTGACCTTCAATGGCCACCAGGACTATTTGCACGCGCTGTGGGAAGACTACTGGCGTGAGCGGCAGACCACACCGGACACCAACTTCTATCGCGACCGGCTCAAGCTGCTCTTCTTTGCCGGCCTCAACACGCCCCACGAGGTGAACATCGTCGGCATCCGGCGCGACGGTTTCCTGCAAACTCGTATTGGTGATGTGCCGTACCTTAACGGCGGGCTATTCGAGGAGGACGAGGAGGATCGCAATCCAGCGATCACGGTGCCTGACGAGGCCATTCGACCGGTATTGGACAAGTTGTTCTACCGTTTTAACTTCACGGTTACCGAGAGTACACCGCTGGACGTGGAAGTGGCGGTAGATGCAGAGATGCTGGGCAAGGTTTTCGAGGAGTTGGTAACGGGACGGCACGAGACTGGCAGTTACTACACTCCTAAACCGGTAGTGGCCTTTATGGGCCGCCAGGCGCTGAAGGGCTACTTGCAAACCGCTTGCCCAACCGAGTCCACCCCGGCCATTGCCGCCTTTGTGGACGAGCATAATCCCGCGGGCCTACGCGCCCCAGGGGCGGTGCTGGAAGCGCGCAAGACGGTTCATGTCTGCGATCCCGCTTGCGGCAGCGGGGCCTACCTGCTGGGCATGCTCCACGAACTACTGGACCTACGCGCGTGCCTGTTTGCCACACGCGGTCTGGACCCGCTCACCACCTACCAGCGCAAGTTGGAGATCATCCAGAACAACGTTTATGGCGTGGATATAGATCCGTTTGCTGTGAACATCGCCCGGCTGAGGCTGTGGCTATCTCTGGTGGTGGATTTCGAGGATGGCACTCCGCCGCCACTGCCGAATCTGGACTTTAAGATCGAAGTTGGCGACAGTCTGACCGCGCCCGATCCGTCCGGTGGCTTGGGGACAGGTTTTCGGAAGGAACTCGTCGAAAGGTCTTTCCGCGTCAAGGCTGATTACTTGATGGCTCACGGAGGCGAAAAGTTAACCTTCCGAGAGGAAATCGAGAGACTGCGGGCTGACATCACTGCCTGGGCTGGCCGACCGGCAGGTACGACGGGATTCGACTGGGTGATAGAGTTTGCCGAGGTTTTCTCCCCCTCTCCTTCTCAGGAGAGGG
>JACQYG010000288.1 GCA_016208345.1 Chloroflexota bacterium | reverse complement strand
GTCGTAGAGCCCCGGCAGGTCCTCCGGCGGGAATTCCACGTCTACCACCGGGCCGATGATCTGCACGATCTTTCCCCTTACCATTGCTCCCCCCAGTATATGCCCAGTTCCTTTAATAGCCCTAATGTCCCGGAGTTGAACTCCGGGACATCAACCCAATCATTGCACCGACATAGCCACGTAGATCAGCTCTCCACTGCGGGAGAAGAAGGCCTGCTCCGTCTTGACCTGCTTTCCAATGGCCCGGACGGCCTGCAGAAACGCCTCGGAACGCGGATAAACTACGCTTCCGGCGCCGTGAAACAGGTAAATGTTGTCCGGATCAGCCAACACCTCCGAGAGGCGCCGTTGGAAATCAGGGCCCGGTGTCTCCTGAAACCCGTATAACTCCTGGGGATTCACCCGACCCTGGGTTATGACCTGGACGCTCTTGCTAATGCCCCAGTCCAGGGCCCACGGGGTCAGCTTCGGGTTGCGGTCCAGGTAACTGGCCAGCCCATAAATCGCGTCGGAGAACCTCCCCAGCCCGCCGGTTTCCTGGAGCGCCTGGTGATACCTGAGGTCCACCCAGAGGTCTCCCAGAAAGAGAGGCGCAACGAAAACCACCGGAAGGGCCCAGGTCAAGGCCCGTCGGGCCAGTGTCCCCCAGGGCCTCGCCTGTCGCCCTGATGTCCCGGAGTTTCCGCCTCTGGCGGACGGGACATCAGGAGGGGCCAGCCCCTGCTCCTGGGCAGGGGCCAGCCAGCGACCGGCCAGAACCGCAAACAGCGCTACCACCGTCTGCGGCAGCGGCACAGCTATGTAAAGGTGCGTGGCCCACAGACCCGAAATGGTGAAGGAGCTCTGCAGCACCAAGAGCCCCAGGACGATGATCACGAAGGCCACCCGGCGCCCCAGGTGGCGGTACCGGGCCCAAACCAGCGCCGCGGCACCCAAGGCCGACAGTATGAACATCGCCGGATAGAGGGCGTTCTCGAAGGCCTGGCCATAGTACCAGAAATAGCCTCCATTAAGGAAGACCCGAAAGGACTCCAGAGCAGTCCGGAGGTTGTTAAAGAAATCCCGGTTGTTAACGCCATAGGCAGTGTTTTCTATATTTTGGGCGAGTACCTGCACCGTCCCCCCGGTCTTCAGGTTAAACCAGAGGAGCGGCCAGGCCCCTAAAGTCAATCCCACCGCAATCGTCAGCCACTGACTGATGGTGAGGCCGAACACCTGGCTGGCCAGCAGCGCCTGGCGGTTCAGCCTGAACCTGAAGTTCAGGATCGCCTGGGCCATGGCCAGGGCCACGATGTACCACAGGAACAAGAACTTGGCCCACAGGCCCAGGCCCAGGACCACTGCCCCCAGAAAGAGCCAAAGGTCACGCCCGGCGGCCCTCCAGCGGGCGAAGGCCAGGAGAGCGGCCATGGCCAAAAGGCTCATCACCGACGTGACGGAGACCCCCATCCGGCCCCAGAAAATGAATGACGGGTTCACCGCCAGGAGCAGGACCGCTACGCCGGCAACCCCGGGCCCGAAGAGCCCCCGGAGCCAGAAATACGCCAGTACCAGGGCCCCGGCGGCCACCACCACGCACATGAAGCGCACGGCGAAGACGGTGAACCCATAGACCTGGAAAAAGGGCAGCACCAGGTAGGTGTTCACCGCCCCCAAGTAGTCCATGGTCATGACCGGCAGGGTCAGGCCCCTGGGTTTGACCAGGGGCAGGCCTGGGACCCTGAGGCCTATCCCTCGAAGCAGCTCGGTGGGCTGCCCGGCCAGCATGATCTGCATCGCCGGCACCACATCCAGGGCCTCGTCGTAATAGAAACCGGGCAGGTCGATCTGGTAAAGTGCCAGGGCCATGAAGAGTACCACGGCCGCTAGCACGATCAACCCCTCGATTGCACGTTCCCAACTGGGTGCTCTCACCGGCGCTATCGTTTCACGGCCCGGGCGCTGGTGGTTATATCGATTATCTCCCTGGTAATGGCGGCCTGGCGGGCCTTGTTATAGTACAGGGTAAGCTCATCAATTATATCATAGGCATTGTCGGTGGCGTTGCGCATGGCTACCATGCGGGCGGAGTGTTCGCTGGCAATGGACTCCAAGAGAGCCTGGTACACCTGTATCTCCACGAAGCGGGGAAGGAGATGGTTCAAGACCCCACGTGGCGTTGGCTCGTAGATGTACTCGTTGATCTTGCGCGGTCTCTCCCCGGCAATAGTCTCACGGTGCAGGGCCTTGATCGGCAGAAGCCTCTGTGCCAGGGGTCTCTGGGTCATGGTGGTGTAGAAACGGGTGAAGACCAGGAATGTCTGGCTCATGCGCCCCGCAACGTAGTCGTCGATGACTAACCGAGCAATGGGGGATATGTCTGAGAGCCGGGGATAGTCGCCCAGGTTGGTGAACTCCGCGACGACGTCCTGCCCGTGGCGGTACATGAAGTCTCGCCCCTTACGGCCCACGGCGACCAGGCTCACCGGGCCGGCCTGCTCCAGCATAAAACTGGAGGCGAAGCGAAGGACGTTGGCGTTGAAGCCGCCGCAGAGACCCCGGTCGGCGGTCATGAGCACGATACAGACCTTGCCCTCCGGGTGTTCCGCCAGCAAAGGATGCAAGGCCTCGCTTCCCCCCTGAAGCTGACTGGACAGGTCGGTGAGGACCTCCCGCATCTTTTCAGCGTAGGGCCGGGAGGCCAAAACCGCCTCCTGGGCCCGACGCATCTTGGAGGCAGCCACCAACTCCATGGCCTTGGTGATCTTGGCCGTATTCCTGATGCTCTTTATGCGGCGGCGTATTTCCCTGGTGCTGGGCAAGAGGACCTCCATCCTGATGTCCCGGAGTTGAACTCCGGGACATCAGGAGACATTAGGACCTGGCGGCTAACTCCGCCAGTGGCACGGTCTGCTTAAACTCGACGACGGCACTCTTCAAGGCATCGGTGAGTTCGTCGCTGAGCTCTTTGTCTCGGGCGATGGCCCGGGCGATCTCCGGGTGGACCGAGTCCATAAACCGATGGAAGGCCTCCTCAAATGCCTGGACCTTTTCCAGCTCCACGTCGTCCAGATAGCCATTTATTACGGCGTAGAGGATCATCACCTGCTTCTCTACGGCCATGGGTACGGCCATGGGCCTGTACTCGGGCTGTTTGAGCACCTCGGTGATGCGCAGGCCACGGTCGATCTGGGCCTTGGTGGCCTTGTCCAGGTCTGACCCAAACTGGGCGAAGGCCGCCAGCTCGCGGAATTGAGCCAGGTCCAGTCGCAGCTTTCCCGCCACCTGGCGCATGGCCCGGAGCTGCGCGTTGGAGCCTACCCGCGACACGGAGATGCCCACATTCATGGCCGGTCGGATGCCGGTGTAGAAGAGGTCAGGTTCCAGGTAGATCTGGCCGTCGGTGATGGAGATGACGTTGGTGGGAATGTAGGTGGCCACATCGCCCAACTGGGTCTCGATTATGGGTAGGGCGGTGAGCGATCCACCCCTGTAGTCCTTGTTCAGTTTAGCGGCTCGCTCCAGGAGCCGGGAATGCAGATAGAAAACGTCGCCCGGGTAAGCCTCCCGTCCAGGCGGGCGCCGCAGCAAGAGCGAGACCTGCCGATAGGCCCAGGCGTGTTTGGAGAGGTCGTCGTATATCACCAGGGCGTCTTTGCCCTGTTCCATGACCTCCTCGCCCATGGCACAGCCGGCATAGGGCGCGATGTATTGCATGGCTGCCGGGTCTGAGGCTGCTGCCATCACCACGATGGTGTGATCCATGGCGCCGTACTGTTCCAATGTGGCCACTACTTGGGCCACCTTGGACTGCTTCTGGCCGATGGCCACATAGATGCAGACCACGTCACCCTTTTTCTGGTTAATGATGGTGTCTATGGCCATGGCGGTCTTCCCGATCTGGCGGTCGCCGATGATCAGTTCCCGCTGGCCCCGGCCGATGGGGATCATGGCATCGATGGCCTTGATGCCAGTCTGCAGGGGCACGTTCACCGCCTCCCGAGTGACCACGTTGGGGGCGATGCGCTCGATGGGCCGGAACCTGGTAGCCTGGATGGGCCCCTTGCCGTCCAGGGGCTGCCCCAGTGCGTTCACCACCCGGCCAATGAGGGCCTCGCCCACCGGGACCTCTACGATGCGGTGGGTGCACTTGACCGTATCGCCCTGCCGGATCTGGCCATAGTCGCCCAGGATGATGACGCCCACGCTATTCTGTTCCAGGTTCAGGGCGATGCCATACACACCGTTGGGGAATTCCAGGAGCTCGCTGGCCATAACCCCGGACAGGCCATCCACCCGGGCGATGCCGTCGCCCACCTCCACCACGGTGCCCACGTCCACCGCCTCCACCGGGGCCACAAAGCTCTCGATCTGCCTGCGGATGAGCGAACTGATGTCCTCTGCGCGGATTACCATGGTCCCTCCTAAAGCATGGTGAGCGCTAGGACAGCCTTTCCTTTAAGAGCGCCAATTTGGTGGCGATGGACCCGTCAATGACCTGATCGCCTACCCTGATGACCAGGCCTCCCATGATAGCCGGGTCCACCACGTATTGGAAATCAACGTCGTTGCCGAAACGTTGGATCAAAAACTGACAGACGCCTTCCCTCTCCTCAGCGGAAAGCGGGATGGCACTTTTGATCGTTGCTGTCTTTACCACCGTTTTTGCGCTAATGCGATGCTCGTATTCGGCGATAACATCGTCTAATATATCTATCTGGCTATTGGCAGCCAGGACGAAAAGAAAATTGAGCACTTTGGTTGGGAGGCCATTCCCCAGCTCGCGGACGACCCTTTGCTTTTCCTCGGGCTCCACCATGGGGTCGTTCAATAATCGTAACACTTCTTGCTGGTGCGCCCGCTGGGCAAAGAGCTTCAGATTGTCCAACCAAGGTTCGGCGGCGGTCTGCAAGATGGCCTGCGCGTAGTCCACCGGGCTGGCCTTCTTTTTGACTTCCCTCATTATATACCTTGTCGCTAGTTCAGACTGGCAGTCTCAGCCAGGAACTCCTGGATCAATTGGCGATGGGCGCGTTCGTCTAGCTCCCGGCTTATGACCTTGCTGGCAGCCAAGATCGCCAGTTCAGCTACATGGCCTCGCAACTCAAGGATGGCCTGCCTGCGCTCGTATTCGATCTTCTCTTGGGCCTTGGCTACGATGGCCCTGGCCTCCTCCCGGCCCTGGGCCAAAATCTCCTCCCGGGCCCTGTCCGCGGCCTGGGTAGCCTGGGCGATTATGGCCTGGGCGTCCTTGTGGGCCTGCT
>JACQYG010000287.1 GCA_016208345.1 Chloroflexota bacterium | reverse complement strand
CCCTCGGAGAAGACCTTTCAAGCCTGGAAGGATGACTCGCCGGGAAGCTTCCTTTTTGCCCTGAAGGCCAGCCGCTATCTAACCCATGTGCGCAAGCTCAGGGACCCCGAGTCTCCTTTGGCCAATTTTCTGGGTCGGGCCCGGCTTTTGGGCGAGAAAATGGGACCGGTGCTCTATCAGTTGCCGCCCAACTGGCGGGTGGATCTCGAGCGCTTGCAGGCTTTTCTTGAGCTTTTGCCGGGCGATTTGACGCATGTTTTCGAGTTCCGAGACCCTTCCTGGCTCTGCGAGCCGGTCTTCCAGTCGCTTGAGCATAAGGGCGCCGGATTTTGCATCGCCAGCATGCCCGATTTCCCCTGCCCAATCCGCGCTACCGGTCCTTCTGCTTACCTCCGCATGCATGGCTCTCACGTAATGTACGGCGATAGGTATACCCTGGATGAGTTAAGGTGGCCCCGCATTCTCCTTTCCTGGCCGGGAGTGCTGCCTAAAGCCCCGCCTCAGCCCTCAACGTGAGAGCCTTATCCGTGCTCTCCCAAGGGGCGTCGATGTCCGTCCGGCCAAAATGGCCATAGGCTGCCGTAGGCCGATAGATGGGCCGGCGTAGCCGGAGGTCCCTGATAATGGCCGCCGGGCGCAGGTCGAAGTGCTTCCTGACCAGCCCCAGAATCACCTCATCCGAGACCTTGCCGGTGCCAAAGGTCTCGATCATGATCGAAAGTGGCCTGGCCACGCCGATGGCATAGGATATCTGGATCTCGAAGCGGTCGGCCAGCCCCGCCGCCACCACGTTCTTGGCGATGTAGCGGGCGGCATAGGCCCCCGAGCGGTCCACCTTGGTGGGATCCTTCCCCGAGAAACACCCGCCCCCGTGGCGAGCCACCCCGCCATAGGTATCCACGATGATCTTGCGTCCAGTCAGGCCAGCGTCGCCCATGGGACCACCAACGACGAACCGGCCCGTGGGATTGATGTAATACTTGGTCCGTTGGTCCAACAGTTCCGCCGGAATCACTGCCTTGATCACATGCTCAGTGATATCGTCCGCTATGCAATGGTGATCGGTCTTGGCATCATGCTGGGCTGCCACCACCACGGCATCTACCCTTATCGGCCTTCCCTGGCGGTATTCCACGGTGACCTGGGACTTGCCATCCGGCCGCAGGTACGGCAGGGTCTTACCCTTGCGCACATCGGCCAGACGTTTGCAGAGCTTGTGCGCCAGCATAATGGGGAGCGGCATCAGCTCCGGCGTTTCGTTGCACGCGAACCCGATCATCATGCCCTGGTCACCAGCCCCGATGGCCTCGATCTCCACATCAGTCATCTCACCGGTCTTGGCCTCCAGGGCCTTGTCCACGCCCAGGGCGATGTCGGGAGACTGCTCCTTGATGGCCGTGACCACGCCACAGGTCTCGTAATCGAAGCCGTACTTGGCTCGAGTGTATCCCACATCGCGCACGGTTTCCCGGACAACCTTGGCCATGTCCACGTAGCAATCGGTGGTGATCTCGCCCATCACTATGACCAGCCCGGTGGTGGCGCAGCTCTCACAGGCCACCCGAGCATCAGGGTCCTGAGCGATGATCGCATCCAGGACGGCATCCGAGATCTGGTCGCACAACTTATCCGGATGCCCCTCCGTCACCGATTCTGAGGTCAAGAAGACCTGGGGAAGCCGCATAAAGCTCGTGGTCGTGGATTCCAGCACTCTTCAACTTACCTTCCTTTTCTTAGTCTATCGCCATATTATCTTGCGGAACACGGTTACAATATGACTTTTGTCACAAACCGTCGGCCTATGTTCCTTCCTTCCACGAGGTCAGGTACTTCGCCTGTTCGGGCGTCAAGACGTCGATGGCTATGCCCATGGACTGCAATTTCAGACGAGCGATCTCCCGGTCGATCTCCTCCGGGATCACGTACACCTGGGGGCGGAGCTTTTTGCCCTGGGCCAGCATGTACTCGACTCCAAGGGCCTGATTGGCAAAGGACATGTCCATCACCGAGGCCGGGTGGCCCTCGGCGGCGGCCAGGTTGATCAGTCGCCCATCTCCCAGGAGATAGACCCTCCTGCCATCGGCAAGGGTGTACTCGTCCACGAAGTCCCGGACGCGCCGTTTCGCCTTTGCCCTTTGCTCCAGATAGGGGATGTTGATCTCCACGTTGAAGTGTCCGGAATTGGCCAGTATCGCACCATCCTTAAGCCCATCGATGTGAGCACCGTCGATGACGTTTACATCCCCGGTGGTAGTGACGAACACATCACCCACTCTGGCTGCCTCAGTCATGGGCAGCACCTGGTAGCCCTCCATCACTGCCTCCAGGGCTCGAATGGGATCTACCTCGGTGATGATGACCTGGGCGCCCATGCCCCGGGCGCGCATGGCTACCCCGCGCCCGCACCAGCCGTAACCGGAGACCACGAAGTTCTTGCCCGCCAGGAGGATATTGGTACAGCGCAGGATGCCGTCAATGGTGGACTGCCCGGTGCCGTAGCGGTTGTCGAAGAGGTGCTTGGTCTTGGCCTCGTTCACCGCCACGATGGGATACTTGAGCGCACCATCTGCCGCCATGGCCCGCAAGCGAATCACACCGGTGGTGGTCTCCTCGGTGCCGCCGGCGATGTTCGCTAAAAGATCTTGATGCTCGCGGTGCAACACCGCCACCAGGTCTGCGCCGTCGTCCATGGTGACATTGGGCCGGTGGGCGATGGCCGACCTTATGTGCCGGTAGTAGGTCTCCCCGTCCTCGTCCTTGATGGCAAAGGTGGGGATGCCATACTCGGCGTTCAGGGCCGCCGCCACGTCGTCCTGGGTGGACAAGGGATTAGAGGCACAAAGCACCACGTCGGCGCCCCCCGCTCTTAACGTCAGGGCCAGGTTGGCCGTTTCGGCGGTGATGTGCAAGCACCCGGAGACCCGGACGCCTGAGAGCGGCTTTTCCTTCTCAAACCGCTGACGGATCAGCCGCAGCACCGGCATCTGGCCTTCGGCCCACTCGATTCGCAGCTTGCCTTTTGGTGCTAGGGAGAGATCACGGACGTCGCCTTTCAATCCAGTCATTCCAAACTCCCGCTCATGGAAATAATAGGCTCACCATGGTGTGGGCTGGATCCCCTGGATCACCGCCCTCACCACACGGCAAACTCGCCCCGGGCCAGCCGCCCGGAGTAGTCGTAGATGTCCACCAGCTCCCGGTTGATGACGCTCTCCACCTCGCCCCGGATATCCTCCAGCTTCACCCCAGGCT
>JACQYG010000286.1 GCA_016208345.1 Chloroflexota bacterium | reverse complement strand
TAGGAGAAGGCCTCCTGGTAGCCGTGGTCACCGCCCCGAGCAAACTCGATGATGACCGTGTTTTCTTTGGTATGATTTGGGTTGCGGGCCAGCCGTTTGGCGAATTCCAGATTGATCCTCTCGATGAAGAAATTCCAGGGCCACGGCTCTTGGAAGAAGTAGTCGGGGGTGGTGAAATGGCGCCTTTGGCCCAGTTTCGAAAGGATGTCATCCTCTTCGAAGGCCTGCCACACGAAGACAAAGTCGTCGATTTCCTCAAAAGGACCGATGTGCAGGCGTCGGCGGCGCTCCTCTTGTGGCATCACCTTCAGGTAGTCGATGACCTCGCTCTTGCCTGCCGCCGGGCGGCCAATGAGGACGATGACCTCAAAGGCTTCGCTCACGTGCAATGAGCCCTGCTCGTAAGTTGATTTTGCCACCTCAGGATGTGGAGACCACAAGCTGTCTCCCATTATCTCACAGACTCACACCTGCTGCCTTGGCCGATACTGTATTGCCTCAGCCAGGTGCTGTGGTTCTATCCGCGCTGACCCCGCCAGGTCGGCGATGGTGCGGGCCAGCTTTAAGATCCGGTGGAAGGCCCGGGCAGAGAGATGCAGTTGATTCATGGCCGCCCGGAGGAGGCCGTGGCCGGCCGGGTCAACCTGGCAGAACTCCTTGATCTCCTTTGGCCCCATGTCGGCGTTGCAGGTGAGCCTGGTGCCCTGGAAACGTTCCCGCTGCATGGTCCGGGCTGCCTCCACCCGGGCCCGAAGGGCCGAGGAGGGCTCTCCTGGCCGGTCGCTGGAGAGCTTGTCGTACTCGATGCGGGGGACCTCCACGTGGATGTCGATGCGGTCCAGGAGGGGGCCGGAGATGCGCTTGGCATATCGGCCGATCGTGGCCGGCGTGCAGTGGCATTCTTTGACCGGATCGCCATAGTACCCGCACGGGCAGGGGTGCATGGCCGCCACCAGCATGAAATTGGCCGGAAAGGTCACCGTCCCCTGGGCCCGGGAGATGGTGACCACCTTGTCCTCCAGGGGCTGGCGCAGGACCTCCAGGACGTTCCGGCCGAACTCCGGCAGCTCGTCCATAAAGAGTACACCCCGGTGGGCCAGGGAGATCTCCCCGGGCCGGGGCCACTGGCCGCCGCCCACTAGCCCGGCATGGCTGATGGTGTGGTGGGGCGAGCGGAAGGGCCGCCGGGTGATCAGTGGCACATCGGAGGGCAGGAGCCCGGAGACGCTGTAGACCTTGGTCACCTCCAGGGCCTCGTCCACGGTCAGCCGGGGTAGGATGGAGGGCATGGAGCGGGCGATGAGGGTCTTGCCGGCCCCTGGCGGCCCCACCATCAGGGCGTTGTGGCCGCCGGCCGCCGCCACCTCCATGGCCCGCTTCACGTGCTCCTGCCCCTTGATCAGGGAGAAATCCACGTAGCCCTCCGCATCGCCGGTGATCTCCACTTGCGGAGGCTCGGCGGGGGCTATGATATTGTCGCCCCTCAGGTGCAATACCAGATGGGCCAGGCTCCCCGCCGGCACGATGCGCACGCCGTGGACCAGGGAGGCCTCTTTGGCGTCGGCGGAGGGGACGAAGATGGTCTCCATGCCCTTTTCCTTGGCCAGGGAGACCATGGGCAGGATGCCATTGGTGTGGCGCAGATTCCCGTCCAGGGAGAGCTCGCCCAGGAAGATGGTGGGGTTCGAGTCCAATAGCACCTGTTCTGAGGCCAGGAGTATGCCGATGGCTATGGGCAGGTCGTAGCTGGGGCCTTCCTTCTTGAGGTCGGCGGGGGCCAGGTTCACGGTGATGCGGGTGCCAGGGAATAGGCAACCGGAGTTGCGGATGGCCGCCCGGACCCGCTCCTTGGATTCCTGCACGGCCACGTCGGGCAGGCCCACGATGGTGAAGGAGGGGAGGCCCGGGGAGATGTCCACCTCCACCTCGACTAAAGCGCCCTGGAGCCCGATGACCGCGCAGCTACTGACCTTGGCGAGCATTATCTCCTCGGGTGCAAGCCGGCGATGGGTTATGGACACAGCCAGCCTTGCCTATCCCCTGTTCTCTGTCCCGTGATCCAGCGCGTTGGGGACAATTATACAACCTGAGCCAACCAAGCGCAATCAGTATCACGGCTGGGGATGCCCGGGATTGGGACAAGAACTCCGACACAGGCCGGCGCGGTCGGTCAAGGCCAGGTGCTTGATGCCCAGCTCGGCGGCCCGGTCCAGAAGGGCCTCCGGGGAGGAGGCCCTGTCCAAAAGAGAGTAGAAGGAGTGGCAGTGGAGTTCAGCGTACTGCATCGTGCTTGCCGTTCAGTCGTGGCCTTTAGTGCCACTGCCAGGTGCCCGGGTCCCACTTGCCTGTCGCAGTCCCTTGGAGCACCGGATTCAAGAAGCGGGCCGCTGCTTCTGCGGCTTCTTCCAGTGTTGGCCAACCAAGATTCAGTTGCCTAACCATCTTGCGGTAGGTACTAGACCAGCCGCTAGGAGGATCCGGTAGGTCACGGGGTAGGAGGTGAGTTCCCCTGGCCCGAAACGTTTCTCCGATGGCACGTATGAGAGCTTGGCTGTACAAACTTCCCAGACTTGCTATGAGCACAATATCCACGAGGTCCTTAACTCTACTGCTGCCCCCTCCCGAATATTGGCGAGTGTATGCGTGCAACTTTTCGGCAATCTGAGAATCGAGTGGATAACATGGCACCGTAGCCGGAGCAATTTCTGCAAAATCTAAAAGGGAAGGGCCGGTGACCTCCTGAACATTCTTCCCAATGGGATCACCTGCTCCCACATCGAAAGGGAACCGATCAAAGCTACGCCCATCCAGTAGGCAATTTATTGAAAACCGTAGGGCTGCCTCTGGTGCCCCGGTAGCCTCCTTTCTAGGCCTGCCGACCTCAAATTGAAACCAATCGCCCAAATCGAGCGAAGGAGCATGCATGAGCCTACTGCGGGCCTCTTCTAGATTCCCGATTAGAGTGGCATCAACATCCCTTGTAGTCCTCGCGCGAACCCCCATCCGCCACTGGAGGGCAAGGCCACCTTTAAGGATCCACATGCCGGGAGCCCCCCTGACAAGACGGGCCAGGAAACGATCAAAGGCCACCATCTTCTTAAGAGTGGCCAGGGGAGGACCACCTTTCAGGCTCCTTTCCCGCAACCTATCTAGTACTACAACCTCACTTGGCAAAATGAGCGGTTTATGCGATACTTGCTGTCCCTAGAAAGTGGAGACAGCGATGACCAATGATGACCTGGCCCAGTGGGCCGATGAGTTCGAAGCATTCCACGCCCGGTTTGCGCGCT
>JACQYG010000285.1 GCA_016208345.1 Chloroflexota bacterium | reverse complement strand
GGTCCCATCCTTCCGCCTGGAGGCCAATTTCGTCTTGCTCTTCATTGCCACCATCGGCACCACGATCACCCCCTGGATGCAGTTTTACCTTCAGTCCTCGGTGGTCGACAAAGGCATAACGGCCTCGGAGTACAAGTACGAGCGGCTGGATGTGCTCGTCGGTGCCTTCGTCACCGATTTCGTGTCCTTTTTCATCATCATCACCACCGCTGCTACCCTGCACAAGGCCGGCATCGCCATCGAGACTGCCCAGGACGCGGCCCGGGCCTTGGAGCCCCTGGCGGGGGCTTACAGCCAGCAGCTCTTTGCCGCGGGCCTCTTCGGCGCCTCTATGCTGGCAGCCAGCATAGTGCCCCTTTCTACGTCCTATGCCATCTGCGAGGCCTTTGGCTGGGAGAGCGGCATTGGCAAGAGCTTGGACCAGGCACCGGCCTTCTACGTTCTGTACACGGCGTTGATCGTCACCGGCGCTGGATTGGTCCTGGTGCCCGATCTCTCCCTGGTCAGGGTGATGCTTATCTCCCAGAGCATCAACGGTCTCCTGATACCGGTGGTACTGATCTTTATGTTGCTCTTGGTCAATAACCGCCGGATCATGGGCAACTATGTGAATGGCCCGGTCTACAACCTCATCGCCTGGGCCACCACGGTTGCCATAATAATACTGACGGGGATCCTGGTGATCTCCTCGGCCTTCCCCGGCCCCTTATGGTAGGTCGCTTGAGACCTGGAAGGTATCTAGGCCCCGCTCCGCCTTCCAGGTGTCAAGCTGGGTGGTTGAAGCGGGAGGAGGCCGCCAGTAGGGGAGCGCGGGAGCAGGGGAGCAAAGGTGCAGAGGAGCGGAGGAGCGCACCCCTGCACCGTTGCTTAAGCCTGCACCTCCCCTGTGCCTATTGACTTTTTGCGTGGCAAAGAGTAGAATGCGCCCCGTGTCGCAGCCGCTTTGATCTGAGACTAGTCAAGCGCAGGACGACTTGGCCTTGTTGGTGGTATTGCCAGAAAGCCCTGGTACCTGGTAGGGTGCGTAGGAGCCCGGCCGGCGGTAGCGCCGGCCCCGGGAGTTCCGCGGACTCTATTTTTTGTGCCATCTTCTAACTGTGAGGATCAGTGTGGCGAAGAAAGAAACGGCCATTTCCCCTGAGTCGGCCCACGGCCTGCGCCGGGCAGTGGGCATCTGGGGGTCTTTCACCTGGGGCTATGCCGATGTGGGCGCCGATGTCTACGTGGCCCTGGGGCTGGTGATGGCCGCAGCCCAGGGGGCCACCCCTTTGGCCTTCGCGGTGACCGGGTTCGTTTACCTCTTCATCGGACTGGCCTACACCGAGCTGGCCTCCACCTACCCCGTGGCTGGCGGCGGCCAGTATTACGTGCTGCGGGGCCTGGGAGATATCCTCGGCTTCACCGCTGGCTGGGCGCTCTTATTGGACTTCACCATTGACGTCTCCCTGTTTTCGCTGGCCTCGGCCGGCTATATCAACTTCTTCTTCCCCGCTTTGAACGGCCGTGTGGAGGTGCCGATCTTCGGGCAGGTCCAACTCTGGTTGGCCATTGAGGCGGTGATCTTGATCCTGTTTCTGATCGGGCTTAACATCAAGGGCATCAGGGAATCCTCCCGGCTGAACTCCATCACCTGCGCGGTGGACATGTTCAACGAGTCGGTGATAGTCTTCTTCGGTTTTCTTTTCGCCTTTGACCCAAACCTGATCCAGCAACAGTTCACCCAAGAGTTCCCCTCCACCTACAATTTCATGTATGGGGCTTCCATTGCCATCATATCCTACATCGGCCTGGAGTCGATCTCCCAGGCCGCCGAGGAGACGGTGCGCCCGGCGACGATAGTGCCCCGAACCTCCCTGGCCTTGATCTTCACGGTCCTGATCTACGCCCTTAGCTTTTCCACCCTGGGCCTGGGCATGCTGCCATGGCAAACCTTTGCCCAGCACATGGGCGACCCGGTGGCGGTGCTCGCCCACAACATCCCTTTCCTGGGGTTCATCGCCGGCCCCTTCACCGCTATCCTGGCGGCCACCCTGATCTATGCCTCGGCCAACACTGGCGTCATGGGCTATTCCCGGATAACCTGGTCCATGAGCAAGTTCCGGCTCCTGCCCCAGTGGTTTAAGGTGGTGCACCCCAAGTTTCGTACGCCGGTCAGGACGATACTGGTTTTCTCAGCGGTGGCATTGGTCGAGGTGATCCTGGCCTCGTTAAGCCCCAATGCCTACGATACCCTGGCCAACATGTACGCCTTTGGCGCGGTGACGGGATATATCCTGGTCTTGATCTCCCTGATCCGTCTGCGCGTCGTTGATCCCTATACCCCACGCCCATACCGGGTTCCCGGGACCATCCATGTGAATATCCGCGGGCAGCGCGTTGATTTGCCGTTCATGGCCTTCGTGGGGCTGGCCGGGAACATCGTCATCTGGGTAATGGTAGTCCTGACCCACGACATCGGGCGCATCGCGGGCCCTTCATGGCTACTTCTTGGCTTTTTGATCTATTTCCTGTTCAGACGTAGGGAAAACCTGCCTTTGCTGGGCAATGTGCCCCGGGATTGGGAGGCGGAACAGATGCGGGTCTTGGGAGAGGCCCAGGAGTTCGAGTATTTAGAGCAATACCGGGAGGCCTTGAAGAGGAGAAACCATGGCTGATCGCACCACGGGGAAGCACAAGGACCCTCCTGATCAGGAGCCCGGCGGTTTTGGAGTACTCGCACGAAATCTCAAGGTCTTCACCACAATTCTATTCATCGTCCTGGGAACGATCATTGTTACCAGGGCGGTTTTCGAAAAGGGTGCCCTTTATCCCACGCTAATCGGGATCTCCTTGATCGGGCTGGGCGTGGCGAGGCTGTGGGCGATGCTCAAAGCGTCCGACAACAGGTAGATGCCGGAGGATTGAAGTGCCCATAATAGTCAATATGACGCCGGTGGGGGTTGTTCTGGCCTCAGCCTTTGTGCTTTTGGTCTCGGGAATTCTCTGGTGGATGCTGAACCCGCCCACTATTGTCAAGATGGTCGTCCCCGTCGCCGTCGAGGAAATGGCGGGAGAAGGGACTATTCTCGTCCCCGTTACCGGTTCGCAGTTTTCGGAGATGGTGGTCGGCCTGGCTGCCGGGCTGGCGCAGCGCGAACAGGTGCCGATTTCCTTCCTTTACGTGTTGGAAGTGCCCATGGCCCTGCCGCCGGATGCTGATATCCCGCGGGACCGCGAAAAGGGGGAAGAGGTGCTGATCCACGTCCAGGGCCTGGCGCAGAAGCTGGGCATTCCGACAACGGCCCGGTTGATGAAAGCCAGGGCGGCCGGGGCTGCCATCGTCCAGGCGGCCAGAGAGGAGAGGTCCAGGATGATCGTGATCCCCTCAGGGGAAAGGCAGAGGGTGGAAGGTTACTTCGGGCACACCGTAGATTACGTTTTTCGCTATGCGCCATGCGATGTCATGGTCTATCGGCCCACGGCTTTCTGTCGGTTGTAGACTGAGCTGGAGCCTTGGATTGGAAACCGGCGTGTCATGGTGCTGTAAGCATTCGGAGGGGGTTTTCATGAACATAATCGTCCTGGGATGCGGTCGCGTAGGGGCGGCGCTGGCCACGATGCTGGACGCTGAGGGCCATAGCGTAACGGTAATAGATCAGAACAGCGATGCCTTTCGCAGGCTGGGTGCCGGGTACAAGGGCAACATGGTACTGGGGACCGGCATAGACGAGGACGTATTGAGGAGTGCTGGGATCGAGAAAGCCGACGCGTTTGCGGCGGTGACCAACGGCGACAACACCAACATCATGGCCTCCCAGATCGCCTCCACGATCTTTCACGTTCCCAGGGTGGTCACTCGCATCTACGATCCCATCCGCGAGGAAACCTATCGGACCTTGGGATTGGACACCATCTGCCCCACCAGCGTCGGAGCCAGGCTGTTCAGGGAGCGCCTTTTGGCTGGGGCTGGAGGCTCCTGAAGTACCTTTTACTAGTAAAGAAAGTTTTCGAGGAGTTCAAGATGTACGTAGTTGTAGTGGGCGGCGGCAAGGTTGGCTATTATCTCACCAAGACCTTGATCGGCGAGGGGCACGAGGTCTTGTTGATCGAAAAGGACAAGAAAAAGTGTGAGGCTCTGGTCCACAGCCTGGGCAGCGTAGTGGTGCGCGGCGACGGTTGCGAGGCGTCCACGCTGACCGAAGTCGGGACCGGTCGCGCCGACGTGGTGGTGGCGGTCACCGGCGACGATGAGGATAACCTGATAGTCTGCCAGATGGCAAAGAAAAGGTTCAACGTGCCCCGCGCCATCGCCCGGATCAACAACCCCAAGAACGAGCGCATCTTCAAGATCTTGGGCATAGACGTAACGATATCCAGCACCGACATCATCATGTCTCAGATCGAGCAGGAGCTTCCAGCCCATTCCTTCACTCACCTCTTGACGCTGCGCGGCGCCGGGCTGGAGATCGTGGAAACCCAGGTGACACCTGAATCCCGGCTGGCCGGTAGAGCCCTGCGTGACTCGGCTCTGCCTGGCGAGTGCGCCATCAGCCTGGTCCTCCGGGACGGCAAGCCGATCATCCCCACCGGTAACCTGATATTGGAAAGCGGAGACCTGGTCATCGCCGTGACCAGCCGGGGAAGTGAAGATGAACTGCAGAGCCTCTTCCGTGGGAAGGTTTGATTTAAAGGAGGTGGTGTATCGCAGGGAGCAGGGAGCGGATAGCAGGTAGCAGCTAGTTCTTTAAGACAGGGCTGGTATCGTGCCCGCCGCCCCTTTGAAAGCAGCGCGAAATCCAAACAGGAGGAGAGAAGACAATGTTACACTCAAGACTTTGGGCTCTGTTGGCGGTACTCGCCATCCTCTCCGTGGCCTTCACGGCCTGCGGGCCAACCCCTACCCCGGCCCCGCCTACGGCCACCCCCGTCGTAGCCAAGACTGCCACTCCAGTCCCACCAGCACCCACTGCCACGCCTCAGCCCAAGCTAAAGGTGGCCTTCGTCTACGTGGGGCCCATCGGGGACGGCGGTTGGACCTACGCGCACGATCAGGGTCGTTTGGCCCTGGAGAAAAAGCTGCCCTACGTGGAGACCGCCAAGATCGAGTCGGTGCCCGAGGGGGCCGATGCCGAGCGGGTGATCCGGGATTTCGCCCAGAAGGGCTATAACATCATCTTCGCCACCAGCTTCGGCTACATGGACTCGGTGATGAACGTGGCCAAGGATTTCCCGAAGACCTACTTTCTCCACTGCACGGGATACAAGACGGCGGCCAACGTTGGCATCTACGACGGCCGGGGCTACCAGGGATGGTACCTGGCGGGCATAGCCGCCGGCAAGATGACCAAGAAGAACGTCCTGGGCTATGTGGCCCCCTACCCCATACCGGAGGTTATCCGCAACCTGAACGCCTTTACTCTGGGTGCGCGTTCGGTAAACCCCCAGGTGAAGGTGCACATCGTCTGGATCAACGCCTGGTTTGACCCCCCGAAGGAGCAATCGGCGGCCACGACCCTCATGGACCTGGGTGCTGACGTGGTGGCCCGGGAGTCCGACTCTACGGCCCCGGATAGCCTGGCCCTGTCCAAGGGCTTCTACGTGGTGGGCTACAACTCTGACTCCAGCGCCATTGCCAAGGATGCCTTCCTGACCGCTCCCATCTGGGACTGGGGCGTGTACTACACCAAGGCGGTGGAAGACATCAAGAACGGCACCTGGAAGAATATCCCGTACTGGGGCCGCATGTCCGACGGCATCCTGAAGCTGGCGCCGTTCGGGCCCAAGGTCACCGACGAGGCCAAAAGGCTGGTGGAGGCCAAGCAGAAGGAGATCCTGGATAACAAGTGGGACGTCTTCACCGGCCCCATCAAGGACCAGAAGGGGGAGGTGAAGGTCCCCGCCGGCAAGACCATGACCGACGAGGAGATGCTGAGCTTCAACTGGCTGGTGGAAGGCGTGGTGGGCTCCATCCCCAAGTAGCGAGAGTGGCCCAGGCACGAGAGCTGGCAGCAGTTTCTTTACTGGCAAAGACGCGGTGCGTCTCCTGGTATCGGTCCGGGAGACGCACAATTTTTGTCATGATTACAGCCTTCGGTCAGTCGCTTACCGGGCTGACACTTTGGCACAACATTGCCGGTTACGAACCGCTTCCCGTCACATGGCCGATCATGCAGGGGTAGCAGGCCAATCGCATTGACCGTCAGTAGGACAAGTTGCCAACTTGTCCCACCAACGCGGTTGGACTCCTACCCCTTGGTCACACCCGGAGCGACTGGATGCCGTTCATGCGGTTTGCGAGGTGAAACCCTCATGAACCAAAAACAGCTCGCATTTTGGAGCGCTCCTCCGGCTGAACTGCTTCCGCGACTTCAAACAAGCATGCTGGGCTTGACCAACGATGAAGCCCAGCAGCGCCTCACACGCTATGGCTCCAATCTCCTGAAGCCCAAAAGGCGATCGGATGCGCTGACGCTCCTGCTTGCTCAATTCAAGAGCCCGCTTATCCTCATCCTTCTCTTCGCAGCGGGATTGTCCTTCTTCCTGCATGATCCTGTCGACGCCCTCATTATCCTGGCCATCGTCCTGGTCAGCGGCCTCCTGGGCTTTTGGC
>JACQYG010000284.1 GCA_016208345.1 Chloroflexota bacterium | reverse complement strand
TGTTCGAACTTGATGTTCTCCAGGAGGACCCTGACTCTCATGACGGCGACGTTCAGCCCAGCCCCAAGGTGGCCCATTTTTCATCCACCAGGCGCTTGATCTCCGGGCTCATTTCGATATCCCTTGGCCATTCCCGCGGATGTCCCTCGGCTGGCAGTTTCCTGGTGGCGTCCAGGCCCATCTTGGAACCATAGTGAGCCAATGGTGACGAATGGTCAAGGGCATCCAGGGGGCCCTCTACGATGACCACGTCCCGCCGGGGGTCCACGTTGTTTCCCACTCTCCAGAGCACCTCGGAGAGGTCGTGCACGTTCACGTCATCGTCCACCACCACGACGTATTTGGTGAACATAAGGTATCCCATCCCCCACAGGCCGCACATCACCTTCCTGGCCTGGCCGGGGTAGGTCTTCTTGATGCTCACGATAGCCAGGTTGTGGAAGACGCCCTCGGCGGGCAGGTTCAAATCCAGGACCTCGGGCAGGAGCAACTGGATCAAAGGGAGGAACAGGCGTTCCGTGGCCTTCCCCAGGTAGAAATCCTCCATGGGTGGCTTGCCCACCACGGTGGCCGGGTAGATGGGCTCACGCCGGTGGGTGATGGCGGTCAGGTGGAAGACGGGGTACATATCGGCTAGGGAATAGTAGCCGGTGTGGTCGCCGAAGGGGCCTTCCAGGCGTGCCTCGTCGGGGTTGACATAACCTTCTAGCACGATCTCGGCCCGAGCGGGGACGGCCAGGCCCACCGTCTTGGCCTTCACCAGCTCTAACCTCTGGCGGCGCAGCCACCCGGCAAACAGAAACTCGTCGACGTCGGGCGGCAGGGGCGCCGTGGCGGCGTAGGTGGTGGCGGGGTCGGGGCCGATTGCCACTGCCACCTCCAGCCGCCGGCCCAGGCCCCTGCTCTCCCGGTAATGGGCAGCGCCGCCCTTGTGCAGGTGCCAGTGCATGCCCGTGGTGCGACTGTCGTATACCTGCATCCGGTACATCCCAACGTTGCGCCTTCCAGACACCGGGTTGTGGGTTATCACCACCGGCAGGGTGATGAAAGGGCCGCCGTCTTCCGGCCAGCACTTCAGAATGGGCAAGCGGTCCAGGCTGGCCTCGTCGCCCTGGAGCACCACCTCCTGACACGGCGCATCCTTGACCATCCGGGGCGTATAGCGGGCCAGCTCCAGCAGTTGTAGCCCCCTTTTTGCCTTGCCCGTGAGCGATGAGGGCAGGTCTGGGCTCGTCAGGTTCTTGACCCGTTCGGTGAGTTCCTGCAGATCCTCCAGGCCCAGGGCCCAGGCCATGCGTTGGGGGCTGCCAAAGGCGTTGGTCAGCACCGGCAGATCATACCCGGTCACATTCTCGAACAGAAGGGCCAGGTTGCCGGCCCCGGACTTGCTGGCCCGGTCGGTGATCTCGGTGATCTCCAATTCCGGGCTCACCGGCGTTTGAATGCGCTTTAGCTGCCCTTTGTTTTCGAGAAACGATACGAATTCCCGCAGGTCCCTGAAGGCCATAAGGTCTCTACTGGTAAAGAATTTTGGCTCATTATAGCATAGCGCTCGCATGAAGGGAAGAAAAAAGCGACACCCTATGTCAAGCGCCTGGCAGATATGGTATAATTTTATACGTGCGAGACGTAGTCAAATGCGTAGGGCGGGCATTGTGACCGCCGTTTCCCTTACACAGTTTTCTGCTTCAGGAGGACAGCGATGTACCACAGCGACGAGAAGCACCACGAGGGTGATTGCGGCTGCTTCGGATGGCGCCACTTGCACTGGGGTCCCTGGGGATTCGGCGGCTTGGGATTCGGCCGTTTTGGATTCGGCCCACGGTTCCGCCGCTGGTACTGGAGCCGGGACGAGGAGGTCGCCTGGCTGGAAGAGTACCTGAAAGACCTGCAGGCCGAGGTCAAGGGCGTCGAAGAACGCATTAAAGAGCTGAAGGCACGTTAGGGATGAGATAGTGCTCGGGCCCGTTCTAGGCGACAGTTCCAGCCCGAGGACGGGCACTGGAGCATTATCTAGGCCGCTTGTGACCAGTTGTCGTGGCCGGCGAAATAGTGTAAAATTAGATGGTCTCCCCATAGCTCAGCGGCAGAGCAGTGGACTTTTAATCCATTGACGCAGGTTCGATTCCTGCTGGGGAGACCAGTCCAGATAGTTGTCGAACCAGGACGGTGAGGGGAGAGAAAATCACCGCTGGGCGGTTTGCCTGGGGGCCTTGGAGAGATTGGCTCCCGGGCTGCATCATCCGGTGTACCTGATGAACTCTTAGCGCGGTGATGTGACCTGCTTCAGCCACGTTATAAGGGGACAAGCCTGGAAAGACTGATGGACGGCAAGGCTTTCTCTTGGGTGGTATTGGTCGCTGTCTTGCTACTATCGGCGTCCTGCGGAGCGCAGCCGACGGCGACGCCGGACGTCAAGGCCACGCAGGGCGCCGGGGCTACGGCGACGAAGCTGGCTGAGCCGGCGGCGACGGCGGTTCCTCAACCGACGGCCACGAAGATTCCCACTGCCACGCCCACGCCGCGGCCCCAGTTGATCATCCAGCGGCCGGGCGATGGCGAGGTCCTGGACACACCCACCATCCCCATCCGCGGCACGGCACCGTCCATCCGCGAGTTGATCGTGAACTCCTACTGGAAGATCGAGATCGACTACGACGGCACGTTCTCCTATGATCTCCCGTGGAAGGACATGACCGGCCAGCCCAACCTGCTGATCTTCCAGGCCACCGACGTCAACGGCCGGCCGGTAGCGGCCCTGCGCACTGTCTACTACAAGACCAGGGGCGGAGCGCCCGGGCCAGGCCCGGGTCCAGGCGCTGGCCCGGGAAGCAAGCCGACACCGGGTGTCCCTCCTCCGACTCCCGTCCGCATCACCCAGCCCGTAAAGCTGACGGAGAAAACCGCCACTGAGGACCTGGAGATAGTGCGGACTGAACCGGTGGCCCTGCAAGCCGGGCACAAGTACAAGGTCGAGTTCAAGTCCACCGCCGGCGCCACCCATTTTCGAGCTGAATGGACACAGGTCTATGCCGCGTCGCTCGCGGTTGGCCAGGAGACCGCCACCCAGCAGGGCACCTGGGAGGGCAACACGCCTGCCTGGGTGGACGTCAAAAGCCCCATTCCTAACCCTGCCGCTTGGGCCTTGGTGGTGGCTGCGGGTTGCGAGTCCGGAAGGTTGACGGTGACGGTCTGGGAAGTGCCGTGAGGGCAGGGAGCAAACAGCAGGGAGCAGAACGCAGGCGGCAGACAGCAATAGGGAGAGCCCACAGTCAAGATAGCGAACGAGAACCTACAAAAGTCTCACCTTGTTTATCACCACTTCGAAGGCACAGCCCAGGAAGGTGGCAGCCCGGCGGCTGATGAGCATGCGGCTCATGAAGATCTCGAAGTACTCCATGACCTTGGAGATGTTGGTGTCGATGTCCACCTCCAGGGTGATGGCCTTTCTATCCCCATCAACGCGCACAAAGGAGCGCTGGGCGGCGTAGTTAACCCGGTCGTGGATGTCGAAGGCCAGGGTGTTGGGATTTCGGACCCGGGTGCGGTGGACGTCTGACTTGTCGCCGATGATGACGGCGGCGCAGACCTCGCCCACCGGGTCGCCCCGCTCCTCCTCGTGGTTGCCAATGGCCCCCATAACGATGGCGATCTCTTCCGGGTCCATGTGCAGTCGGCGCAGAAGCTCCATGGCGATCATGGCGCCGGTGTGAGCGTGCTCCTCCCGATGGACCACGTTGCCGATGTCGTGCAGGTATCCGGAGATGGCCGCCAACTGGGCAGTCCGTTCCGGGTACTTGAGGCGCAGGAGAATGTTCTGCCCGATATTCCCCACCAGGCCAGCGTGGCGGCTTCCGTGTTCGGTGTAGCCCAGAAGCCCCATTTGCTCGTCTGCCCGCTTCATGAAGGCGACGATGTAGGGGTCCTGCTTCACGTCATCCAGAGTGACCAGACGCCTTTCGTTGGCCCTGCTATTGCTCCTATACTCTGTCATTACTGAACCCTCCGTGGGACCTACCGTAACTTGGCGGATGGCCCCCGGTTCAGGTCGCCACCGCTAAAGAGGCCGCCAACAGGCTGCCAATCAAGTAATACTGTGCCTCCGTTAGATACCACGACCGATTATCGGTCTTGAGCAACGCCGGTGCCAGGATTGCCTGGCCGTATAGCAAGAGCACTACGGTCACCGCCAACAATGGCGAGCCGAAGGCCAAAAGACCGGCCGCGGCCACGAGCTGGAGAGTGA
>JACQYG010000049.1 GCA_016208345.1 Chloroflexota bacterium | reverse complement strand
GCAGGGGGCCTCCAGACCACCAGAGCCTCCAGCTCCCGCAGTCAAGGCTACCTATTACAGAAATTTGGGCGCTGAAAGCCCACACCGTTCATGGGTGGGATGAAAGCACACCCAAAGGAAGGGCGGGGGCACCGCCTTGGTGGATCTGGTAGCAGTGGCTACCGGATGAGAAACCAGAACCCCACAGGCTTTAGCCGTGGGAGTGTCAGTCAGCGGCTTGAGGAGGTAACGTCTCACCGCCGAGCACGCCGAGAGCACTGAGAACAAAGTTCATCCTCCCGCAGCCCCTGATGGACTCAGGGGCTGCGGGAGGATCGGCCACGAGGGTGCAGAAAGAAAAGAATGATCTCGGCGAACTTTGCGCTCTCCGCGGTGAATCAACCCTTCGGCTTGAGGAAGTAACATCTCACTGCAGAGGCCGCTGAGCACAGAAAAATCAGACTGAGGAGCCTGGATGTCCAAGAAATTGGTGATCGTTGAGTCGCCGGCCAAGGCCCGGACAGTGGGCCGTTTCTTGGGCGGCGAATATGTGGTAAAGGCCTCGGTGGGGCACATCCGCGACCTGCCCTCCAACCGCATGGGGGTGGACGTAGGCGACGACTTCTTACCTCGCTACGTCATTCCAGAGAAAAAGAAGAAGGTCGTTAAAGAGCTGCGGGCAGATGCCAAGGACGCCGCCCAGATCTTCCTGGCCACTGACCCCGATCGGGAGGGCGAGGCCATCTCCTGGCACCTGAAGGAGGCGCTGAACTCCAGCATCAAAAACAAGCCGGTGCACCGCGTTGAGTTTCACGAGATCACTCGGGAGGCCATCGACCACGCCTTCGCCTCACCCCGGGAGATCAACAGCCGCCTGGTGGAGGCCCAGCAGGCCCGGCGGATCCTGGACCGGCTGGTGGGGTACTCCATCAGCCCCCTCCTCCGGCGCAAGATGGGCAAGAATGGCCTGTCGGCGGGGCGAGTGCAATCGGTGGCGGTGCGCCTGGTGGTGGAACGGGAGCGGGCAATCAATGCCTTCGAGCCCCAGGAGTATTGGTCCATCCAGGCGGACCTGGCCAGGGCAGAGTCCCGAAAGACCAAGAAAGACATCTTCCGGGCCTCCCTGGCCCAGATCAACGGCGAAAAACCAGTGCTACCGAGCGGCGAGGACGCCCAGGTGCACGTGGCGGCGTTGGAGCGAGCCACCTACACCGTGACCGACGTGCGCAAGAAAGAGGTGCAGCGCAACCCGGCCCCACCCTTCATCACCAGCACCATGCAGCAGGAGGCCTCCCGCAAGCTGGGTTTCACCGCCAAACGGACCATGGCCGTGGCCCAACAATTGTACGAGGGCCTGGCCATCGGCCCGGAAGGGAACGTGGGCCTGATCACCTACATGCGCACCGATTCCACCAACGTGGCGGAAATGGCCCAGCGGGAGGCTTTGGCCTACATCGGCGAGCGCTACGGCCCAGGCTAGCCAAGGGCGCCCAGGAGGCCCACGAGGCCGTACGGCCCACCCTGGCTCACCGGGAGCCTGCTGCCATCAAGGAATACCTGAGCAGCGACCAGTTCAAGCTGTACGACCTGATCTGGAAGCGCTTCATTGCCAGCCAGATGGCCTCGGCGGTGATGGATTCCACCTCGGTGGACATCCAGGCCTTGGATAAGGACAAAGGCACCAACTACCTGTTCCGGGCCACCGGTTCCACGGTGAAGTTCCCGGGCTTTACCGCCGTCTACACTGAAGGCAAGGACGAGGTGCCGGAGGAGGAAGAGGAGGGCCAGAGAGCGTTGCCGCCCCTGACCACGGGTGACCTGCTGGAGCTCATGGCCTTGTTGCCTGAGCAACACTTCACCCAGCCCCCGCCACGGTATACGGAGGCAACGCTGATCCGGGCGCTGGAGGAGCAGGGCATCGGCCGGCCCAGCACCTACGCCCCGATCCTCTCGACCATTCAAGAGCGAGGCTACGTGGAGAGGGCCCAGGGCAGAAAACTTCTCCCCACCGAGCTGGGTTTCATCGTCAACGACCAGTTGGTCAAGCACTTCCCGGAGATCGTGGACCTGGGCTTCACCGCGCAGATGGAGGCCGACCTGGACCGCATCGCCTCCGGGGAGGCCCAGTGGGTGCCGGTGCTCAGGGAGTTCTACCAGCCCTTTAAGGCCACCCTGGACCAGGCCGAGGCTCAGATGGGGGACATCGAGCCGCCCAAGCCCGAGCCCACCGGCGAGCTTTGCGAGAAGTGCGGCAAGCCCATGGTGATCAAGCGCGGGCGCTTCGGCCGTTTCATCGCCTGCTCGGGCTTCCCGGCCTGCCGGAACTCCCGGTCATTTACGGTGGGCACCGGGGTCAAGTGCCCCCAGTGCAAAGAGGGCGAGCTGGTGGAGAAGCTGTCGCGGCGCAAACGCGTTTTCTACAGTTGCAGCCGCTATCCGGAATGCAAGTACGCCCTGTGGAACAGGCCGGTGCCCCAGCCGTGCCCCGCCTGCGGTGGGCTGGTGGCTTCTTTTCCAGCGAAGAAGGCCTACGTTTGCACCGCCTGTGGCAATGTCATCGAGACGCTGGAGGCCTGGGAAGCGGTGCCGGCCAGGGAACCGGCCCCCGCTCAGGTTTAGCCTCGCTCCGGTTCAGTCCCATTCAGGTTCTATCATGGAGGAGCAGCTTAATTCTTTCATC
>JACQYG010000283.1 GCA_016208345.1 Chloroflexota bacterium | reverse complement strand
TTTGTTGTTGGTGGCTACATAGCGAGAGGGGCTCAGGTTGTAGTCGTTGCGGGCCACTTCGTCATTGGTGATAATCCTGCTCAGGCCAGGCGACTCGCGCCAGTTAAGATAGGCATCGGCGATGCAGGCGATGTGCCCGTCGGTCAGGTAGTTCTTGGGCCGTCCTTTGGCGAACTGTTGCGAGGCGTTGATGAACAGGATTTGGCCCTTGTGCGGTTTTGCCTTGTTGATGACCAGGATGATGCCCGGCGCCGTGGTGTTGTAAAAGAGATTTTCCGGCAGCAGGATCACCGCCTCCACAAGATCGCGCTCGGCAAAAAGATCGCGCTCGATAAAGGCCCTGCGGATGTCGCGCTCGCGGTTGGAGCCCTGGTTGCCACTGCCGCGACTGACTGCGCCCGTATCCAGGACGACCGCCATTTTGCTCCCGTCCTTGAGGGAGGCAAACATATGCTGAATCCAGCCCCAGTCGGCGCTTGAGGCCGGAGGGATGCCCAAGCCAAAGCGCCCGTAAGTGTCGTGCTCGTAGGTGCTCGTGGAAAAGTTCTGGTTCCACATGGGATTGGCGGTCACCTTATCGAACCGGCGCAGACTGCCATCGGAATTGAGGAACGCTGGGCGGCTCATCGTGTCACCCAGCGCAATCTCTGCCTCCATATCGTGGATGAAGACGTTCATCCGCGCCATGGCAAAGGTGGCGGGGTTGATTTCCTGACCATAGAAACGCAGAGGGGCAATATGAGTGGGAATGACCTTCTTGCTGTTTTCTGGAACGCCGTATTTCTCACGAAACTGAAGATGGCATTTGATGAGCAAACCAGCCGAACCGCAGGTAGGATCGTAGATCTCTTCCCCGGCCTGGGGATCTAAAACGTGCGCCATCAAGATGGCGACCTCACGGGGAGTGTAGAATTCGCCTGCGCTCTGGCCCTGTCCCTCGGCGAACTTGCGCAGAAGATATTCATACGCCCGACCTAAGATGTCCGGCTCTACATCGCGCAGTCCCAGCCGGTAGCGGGAGAGAATCTGGACCAGTGTCCGCAGTTGCTCTTCGCTTAGGATGCGCTGCCCGGCGGTAGTGGCGTTGAAGTCCACTGCGTCAATCACCCCTTGCAGTTTGGGGTTTTCTTGTGCCACTGCATGCACAGCGTCGGTTACGTACTCGCCGAGCGCCGTCGTCTGAAGTGCAATCCTCTGCCAGCGGGCATTGGTTGGGATATAAAAGCGCACGAGGCTGTGGTCCTGGTCCACAAATCGGGCGGTGCTGCCCAGTTGCTCAAGTTCGTCCTCGAACACATCTGACAGCCGCTTGAGGAAGATGAGGGGCAGGATGTAGTCTTTAAACTTTGGCGCGTCAATGGGACCGCGAATGACACAGGCGGCTTCCCAGAGCCACGATTCCAATGCGGTAATATCGAGCTGTCGCACGTGGTTCACTGTCGTCGCCTCCAGATCATCTTCACCTTGCCCGCCATGCCCTCTCTAACCAGGAGCGAGGTCATCGCCAGCGGAGTATCGCCCAAAGGCAGGCGCCTCGCTTTCATCAGACGTCGAACCGCCCTTTGGGGATACAGTAGGAGCTACCGCCCAGGTGATGGAGCAGCTTGGCGTCCTCTCTCTCCACCAGCCAGACGCCCTCGAAGGTGCCGGTTTCGACCCAGGCGGCCAGGACTTGGCCGACGAATACGGTGTGATCGCCCACGTCAATGGCCTGAATCAGCGCACATTCCAGATGCCCGACGCATTCCTTGATCAGAGGGGGCCGAACCTTGCTGGCCGGAAGCTGGGTGAGACCGGTCTCCTTGAACTTGTCCACCCTGTCGCCGCTCGTGCTGCCGCAGAGCTTCACTTGCTTGGCCAAAAGGGCATTGGGAATGTTCAGGACGAACTCGGCGCTTTTTTTGATCAGGGCATGGGTGAAGCGCTTGGGAGAGATGGCCACCGCCACCAAGGGGGGCTCGGAGCTCACCGGCATGGCCCAAGAGGCGGCCATCACGTTGGCCTGACCGCCAGACCAGGCGGTCACCAACACCACGGGGCCAGAATTGATCAAACGGGTGGC
Source organism: Chloroflexota bacterium (assembly GCA_016208345.1). Lineage (GTDB taxonomy): Bacteria > Chloroflexota > DTOL01 > DTOL01 > JACQYG01 > JACQYG01. The sequence goes on along the minus strand of JACQYG010000283.1, from coordinate 2,066 downwards.
TCTGGTTAGTTGGACCGGTTCTTTGGGCATGGATATGCCTCCTAATGCCGCTGTGGGAGGCCTGGCGGTCAGGCCCGAGCGCCTCAGGGCGCCTCCTGAGAGGCGGCCTCATCCCTTTGGGCTTGCTTGCGGAACATCTCCAAGATCTCAGCCTCGGTGGTGGCATCCTCGGGCGTGCGATCCTCCCGGACAAACCCCAAAACCCGGGGGAAACGCAGGGCGTAGCCGATCTCCTGCCCCCGGCGGCCGCAGGTGTGCACAGGGCTCCGGGTGATCTCGTCGGCCTGGATCTCGATGACGTATTTGGGCTCCACCCAGACATCGGGGACCAGGATAGCCTCCACCCGGGCCGGCTTCTCCTCCACGGCACCCGCATCCAGCATCTCCCGGAGTTGCACCCATTCCTCGTCCGAGAAGCCGGTGCCCAGCTTGGCAATAGTCACGAAGGTATCCCGGGGCTGGTCGTAGACGGCGGTCAATAGGGCGCCGATGCCGAACTGGGCGCGCATGCCCCGACCCCGCCAGTAGCCCACCACAGCGCAATCCACTGTATCTCGCAGTTCGCTTTGATAGCTGCGCTTGAGCTTGATCCAGTTGAAGTTCCGGGCGCCCGCCTGGTATGGGGCATCCAGGCGTTTGGCCACTATGCCCTCCAGGCCCCGGGAGACCTTGTCGGCGAAGAAGGCCTCTATTCTCTGGGGGTCCCTGGTGACCAGGCTCTCGGTGACCTCCAAGACCTCTCCCGGGGCGATGGCCGACTGCAGGAGTTGTCGCCGTCTGATGTAGCCGTCATGGGTGCGGTCCTGGCCGTCCAGGAACAAGAGGTCGAAGGCCACCAGGCGCAGCGGCAGCTTTTGCTGCATCTCATCGATGTCGTACTTGCGCTTGCGCTGTACGGTGACCTGAAACGGCAAGAATTCATCGGTGTCCGGATTGTACGCCAGGGCCTCTCCTTCGAAGATGATGGACCGGGCTTGCACCTGGTCCCGGGTGCCCCGGGCGATATCAGGGAACATAGCGGTGGTCTCCTCCAGGTTACGGGAGAAGATCTTCACCACCTGGCCGTCCTTGTGCACCTGGCAGCGGAAGCCGTCGAACTTGGGCTCCACGGCGCACTCGCCCAGGCGAGCTACGATGTCATCGACCCCGGTGGCACGCTCAGCCAGGGCCATGCGCACCGGCTTTCCCACCTGCACCCGCAGGCCCTCCAGCCCCTTGGCTCCGCTGGCCCAGTAGACCCTGGCCACATGGCCCAGGTCCGAACACACGTTGTAGGCTCTCTCCAGGACCGGCCGCAAACTCTTGTCTTGGGCCTTGGCGAAGGAGAGGCCGTCCATCATGGTGGGATCGCCGATGCCCAGGCGCAGCTGGCCCAGGGGAATGCGCAAGAGGTACCGGGCCTCCTTGGGCGCCAGCTTTTGCAGGAGATCGGCCAGGAGGTCTGTCTTTTGAGCCACGGCCCCCTCGCCGCTGGCCGTGGCCACCGCGAACAGGCGGTCGTAGACCTGATCCACGGTGAGGTTGGCGGAGCGGTTGGGTAACAGGCTCTGGGCAGCGGCCCCGTAGTCGCCTTTCTCTTTGTAGAGACGCTTCACCTCGTCTTTGCCCTTGCCCGTGGCTTTGGCCAGGGCCTCGGCCGCCAGCCCCTCTCCTATGCCGAACTCCAGCTTCTCGTAGGCCGGCACTAGCCGTTCCTGGCAAAGGTAGATTATCTTGTCGATCTCCTCCTGGCCCGCGTGCTGGAAGAGCTCGGCCAAGATCGCCACCATCTCGTTGCGTTTGGTGGTAGCCTCCAGCCTGGCCAGATAGTCCACCAGGGCCGCGAATTTCATGGCTTAACCCCCTCGCCAGTGCTTCAGGTTAACATCTAATTCAGTATACCACGTTTCCCGGCAATGGAAAAGCCCGATTGACTGGCCCAAGGCCGTATGTTATATTGCCATGGCGAAGGGAAGACCATGACCAGATTGATATTGGCCTCCGGGTCGCCCCGCAGACGGGAACTACTGGCCCTGCTGAACATACCTTTCGATGTGGTGACCGCGGAGTTGGACGAAAACGTTGCC
>JACQYG010000321.1 GCA_016208345.1 Chloroflexota bacterium | reverse complement strand
GGTGACCAACGTCGCACTGCTGGTGGACAAGGCAGGTCGCGGGGCGCTGGATCAGCGGTTAAAATCGCTGGACGAAGAGTTTGAGGGCCGGCTCCACTTCCGCTGTGTAGGCCCCCTGCCACCCTACAGCTTCGCTACCGTGGAGGTGCAGGTGCCCTCTTTCGAGACGGTGGACGAGGCGCGGCGTCTATTGGGTCTGGGGGAGGCAGCTACTCCAGGAGAGATCAAACGGGCCTATCACCGGCTGGCCAGCCGACTGCATCCCGATCACAACCCCAATAGCCCAGAGGCCGAGGCGCGTATGGCTGAACTGACTCAAGCCTACCGGCTCCTCACGGCCTATGCCGATAGCCAGGCACTCTTCTGGGCAGGGGAACAAGGGAGCACGGGGGCAGGGGCGCAGAGGGGCAAGGGAGCACGAGGGCAGGGGAGCAGGGGAGTGGGAGCACACCCCAGCACCCCAGCACCCCAACACCCTTGCACATTCAGCCGGTAGGCGGTGGAGCGGACGCTGTTGATTGCGATCCGACGGCTATGATGCGTTTCACGTTTGCACGTTGAATGTTCCTGCGTTCAACGTGCAACGTTCCAACGCCTGAACGCTTGTTGGAGGCGGCGATGGACAAGAAGACAAATGATGATGTTCAACGTTCAACGTTCAACGTTCAACGTTTTGATCAGGCCCGGGCAGGCCAGGCGGAGAGGGAGGAACAGGTCCGGCAGGAGATTGAGGCCCTCAGGAGAAAAATCGCCGAGAACGAGAGGCTTTTGAGCCAGGTCAAAGCATCTCCCATTGAGACCGAAGAAGTGCAGGAGCCTCCAGCCACAAGCGACGTTCAACGTTTCGCAGAGGGGGATGCAGAGGGTTACGGCTACTACGTCTATGGAATCGTGGCGAGCGATAGCAGTCAACCCATTGAGTGGTTTTCAGAGAAGGGCGTTCACCCGGCCTATCCAGTCTATATTTTGCCCTATAGGGGTATACAGGCCATTGTGAGCAGGGTACCCCTACAGGAGTTCGGCCAGGAGGCGCTAGAGGCCAACCTGAACGACATCAAGTGGCTGGAGGCCAAGGTGCGTGCCCACCAACGCGTCTTGGAGACCGTGTTGGCTAGCCGCACCATTATCCCTATGAGGTTCTGTACCATCTACCGAAGTGAGAGCGGCGTGCAGGAGACGTTGACCCGGTACCATGACGATTTCCTGAACACCCTGGCACGGCTGGAGGGCAAGCACGAGTGGGGGATCAAGATCTACTGTGACCGTGAGACCCTGGCGCAGAAGGTTGGAGAGATCAGCGACAAGGTAACAGAGCTCAAAGCGGAGATTGCCACAAAGTCAAGCGGGATGGCGTACTTCTTGAAAAAGAGGCTAGAGCAGACCATTGTCGAAGAGATGGAGCGAGTCAGTGACGAGTGTGCCCAGGGCAGTCACGATCGTTTGTCAAGCAATGCCGAAGAGGCTGTCATTAACCCTTTGCAAAACAAAGAGATCACAGGCCGGCAAGGGACGATGATCCTCAATGGGGCTTACCTGGTGGCTGAGAGGCAGCTAACAGCCTTTCGTGCGGAGCTGGCAAGCCTGGAAAAGGCGCATAACGACCTTGGATTTAGCTATGAGATGACGGGACCCTGGCCGCCCTACAATTTCGTGGCCATTGGCGTTGGGGAGAGCGTCACTGATGACTCAGCTAACGGTTAAAGAAAAAGAGATCACCCTGCTGGATATTCTGGACCGCATTCTCAACAAGGGGGTCGTCCTGTGGGGCGATATCACCCTTTCTGTAGCCGATGTGGACCTGGTTTATGTGGGCCTGAAGGTGCTCTTGACCTCAGTGGAAACAGCGGAGAGGATGCGGAGATGTAGGGGCGAAGCACTTGAGCCGGCGGACGTGAATGCTTCGCCCCCTGCAACATTAAACAGAAATGATGTATCTGTACGCTATAACCGACCAATCCGAGACACCCATGCCCGCTGTGCCCGGCCTGAAGGTAGGGGCGAACGATCATTCGCCCCTATTCGGCGTTTCTTACCAGGACATCGCTGCTGTGGTCAGTACCCTCACCTCGGCCAAGGTGCAGCCCACCGAGGCCAATCTGTGGCTGCATGAAACAGTTGTGGAGGCCTTGATGGTGGACCGCGCCGTGCTGCCGGTGCGCTTCGGTACCGTGCTCGCCAATGAAGCGGCAGTCCAGGCTGTCTTGACGGCACACCATGCCGACTTTGTGGCCAACCTGAAGCGGGTGCGCGGCCGGGTGGAGTTGACAGGGGAGCGGCGAAGCAGGGGGGCAGGGGGGCGCCCCTGCACCCTCGCACCTCCGCAGGGAAGGGAGCGGGCGCTCCTATCTCCTGGCCCGGCTGGCGGAGGAGCGCCAGGTCTGGGCCAGGCGACAGCGAGCGGAGGCGTTGGCTGCGGAGATCCATGCCCCCCTGGCCCGTCTGGCAGCAGAGGACACCCGGCAGGTATTGATCACCCCCCGTCTGCTGCTGACGGCCGCTTACCTGGTAGATAGAGACCAGGTGGCAACCTTCCGACAGGAGGTGGAAGCTCTCAGCGCAGCTTACCCGGCGTTGCGCTTCCTCTGCACAGGGCCCTGGCCACCATACAGTTTCGTGACGGCAGGCGGGCCAGAGACGACCACTGATAGCCAATGGCTGATGGCCGTTGACTGCTATCAGCTAGAGAAGAGCAAAGATGCCAGTTCTTGATTTGGACCGCCAGGTTGAAGACAAGCTGCTGTGTAATCCAGGCAACCTCTCGTCCTTCGCCACCGAGCTAGAGGAAGTCAGCAGTGTCCTGCCCCGCCGGGTCAACGCAGATCCCGAAATGGTGGAACGTGGACTGGCCAAACTCGTCCTGACCCTGATTGAGCTCCTGCGCCAGCTCATGGAGCGCCAGGCCCTCCGGCGCATCGAGGGCGGCTCTTTGAGCGAAGAAGAGATCGAACGGCTGGGGCAGACCTTCCTGAAGCTGGAAGAGCGTATGGAGGAACTGAAAGAGACCTTCGGCCTGGAAGACGAAGACCTGAACCTCAACCTGGGTCCCCTGGGCAACCTGATGTGACAGCGTTGTAATCAGATGCCCACCCCCTGTCCCCGCTCCTCGCCAGAGGGGAACTCGAGATTGGGGGTTGCAGGGTTGCGGTGCAAACGAGGGAGGGATAGAAGCCCAACCGTGTTGGGCGTTGCCAGGTCAACAGGGCTCATGACGGCCAATACGATTGGCCTTCTACCCCATTTTGAGGTGACCACACGACCCTATGGGAAATGTAACATTGTCGAGCTAAGCTGGTGTTGTGAAACTCCTACCCGCAGAAGGCAGTTATCTTAGGCCTGCCCCTGCTCCTGGGCAGGGGCCTGCTTCCGAACGCCAATTGCTAAACGGCCGGGGACTATTTTCCCCTGGATGACCGGGTGGCTGGCGCCAGTGCAGCCTGGCAGGTTGCTGGGGCGGCCTCGAATCGTCTCGTAGGCCAAGGCCGCGAAGGCTATGGCCTCCTTGGCCTGGCCAGGGATGCCAAAATCCTCGTGGCGCAGGAGACGCGCCGGTGAGAGGCGTTGGGCTAGCAACCGGACCAGGATGGGATTATGGCTCCCTCCACCACCCAGGATGACCTCATCCACAGAGAAAGCTATGAAGTCCCTGTACGCCCGGGCGATGCTCGCCGCCGTAAAGGCAGTCAGGGTGGCCGCGACGTCGGCGGCTCTGAGCCCCAGTTCCTGACCTCTCGCCCAGGCCTTTACACCAAAATGCACTCCAAACTCCTCTCTCCCCGTGGTCTTGGGCGGGCTCTTTTGCAGATAGGGATGGGCCAGCAACTCCTCCAATAGATCCCCACTAACCTGGCCGGTGGCAGCCAAGGCGCCGTCCTGATCGTAGCGCCAGCGCCCTCCGGTGGCACGGGAGGCGGCGTAGTCGATGAGCATAACCCCCGGCCCGGTGTCGAAGGCGAAGGGCTCGCCGCCGCTCTGCCGCGAGGGCAAAACAGTGACATTGGCGATGCCGCCGATGTTCTGCACCGCCCGGTTTAGGGTCTCATGGGTAAAAAGCAGATGGTCCAGGTAGCTGACCAAAGGAGCGCCCTGGCCGCCGGCGGCCACGTCGCGGGTGCGAAAGTCGGCCACGGTGGTTATGCCGGTGCGTTCGACGATGACGCCGGGCTCCCCGATCTGAAGAGTGGACTTTACCGGCGAGTCCTCGTCCACCGCATGCCAGATGGTCTGCCCGTGGGAACCGATGAGGTCCACCTCCTCCGGCGAGAGGCCCGCTGCTGCCACCACCTCCAGGGCGGCTCGAGCCAGGAGCCCACCCAACAGGAAATTCATCTGGCAGATCTGGTCCACGGTTCCCCTCTTGGGCGAGAACAAGCGGAAAATCCGCCGGCGCACTTCGTCGCTGTACGGCTCGTGGACATAGGCCAGCAGCCGGAACTCGCGAACGTCCTCTGGAATGTCCACCAGCACTGCATCGATGCCGTCGGCCGAAGTGCCGGACATGAGGCCGATCACCTTCATCGCGACACCGCCTCGTGTACTTTTTGACGGACCATAAGCATCCGCTGGGCGTTGTCCCGGCCATAGTAAACCCGGTTGGTGAGCAAGGCCATCACCAGCTCTCGCTGGGGTTCAATCCAGAGCGACGTCCCGGCGAAGCCGGTATGGCCATAGGAATGGGGGCAGAAGTAACGTCCACAGGATGAGCCCTCTGGCGAACGCAGCATCCAACCCAGACCCCGCCGTTCGCCGTGGGAAGCCGCCTGCTCCCGCACCATCTCGCTTACCGTCTCTCCACTCAACAATCGCACTGGGCCTAATTGACCACCCCTCAGATAAAGCTGCCCGAGGGCTGCCACCTCTTGGGCGGTGGAGAAGAGCCCGGCGTGGCCGCTGACCCCACCCATGGCCGCCGCGTTCTCGTCGTGCACCTCGCCTCGCAAGCGGCGCTGGCGCCAGGCACAAAACTCCGTGGGGGCGACCCGGGGCAACAGGGCCTCCGGCGGGTTATAGGTCGTCTCGCTGAGGCCCAGGGGTTCCAAGACCGCCTTACGCACGAAAACCGCCAGCGGGTGGCCGCTCAGTTCCTCCATAGCCAGGCCCAGGAGGATCAGGCCCAGGTCGCTGTAAAGCACCCGCGTGCCCACGGGGTAAGAAAAGTAAGTCCCCACGACCGCTGCGACGACAGCCTCCCTCGTGCCCAGGTCAAAAAGCCGTCGCCAGGCCGGCAGGCCTGAGGAGTGGGTCAGGAGGTGCCAAAAGGTGACCTGGCCCGCATCCGCCGGCTGGTTGGTGGGCGGCACCACCTGAACCATCTCGCCCGGCTGCAGCGGATCGTCATAGGCCTGGATAGGTCGCAGGCCAGTGAAATCCGGGATCACTGTGCTGACCGGCTGATCCAGCCTCACTCGACCCTCTTCCACCAGGGTCATGAAGGCCGTGGTGACGAAAAGCTTGGTCAGCGAGGCCAGGTCGAAGATGCTGTCCGGCCGGGCAATCTCCTGTCTCTCCTCCGGGTCCAACCAGCCGTAGGCCCGATGAAATACCACCTGCCCCCGAGAGACCACTACGCAGGACGCCGCCGGGAAGACCGTGCCCGTAGCCTGGGCCAGGGTTGATTCCAGCTCGCCCTGTTGTCCCGGCGATAGGCCCAGGGCCTGTGGATCAGAGGCCCGAGGGAGCAGGATCGACAAGTGCCTTTCCTTTGAAACCATAGATACCACCATAGACCAGGCTAGAGTGGCACCATGCGCAGCCGCGCCACAAGCGGGTTATGGTCGGAGGCTCTAGTTTCATCATGAACTACCCAGGCATTCTGGACCTGGAGGCCCGGACCCACCAAGATGCAGTCAATGGCGCCGGACCAGCCGTCGCCGGTGGCAGAGCCCATGGGCCCTGAGGGAAAGGTCTGCCGGGTGGAGGCAGCCAGGCCCGCGACTTCACAAGCATCCCGCCAGTAGCGCTGAAGGTAGCCCATCTCCAGCGAATCGGGCAAAGCGTTCAGATCACCCAGGATAAGGGTCAGCGCTCCGGCCGGTCCCTCCTGCCCGAACGTCGAGACCTCCTGCACCTGTTGCCAGCGTTGGTCAGGCGTCAGGCCCAGGTGAGTGACGCAGGCCCAAAGCGGTGCCGAGCCCGCCGCCACGGCGGCACCGATAACTGAACGCTGCTCGGAATACCATTCGGGCAGGCCTGGCTGGTTGGAGTAGTCTGGCCGAAACAGAGATCTGCATCGGTTGGCGACGATGGGATAGCGGCTCAGCAAGGCGTTGCCAAATTGGCCCCTCGGGCCCTCTCCTTCCTGGCTTTCGGTAGCAGCGCCAAAGGTCCAGGACATACCCAGGCGCTGGCCCAACCACCGGGCCTGGTGGACGAAACCGCTGCGCTGGCGACCCACATCCACTTCCTGCAGACCCACCAGGTCGGGCCCTTGGCCGGCGATCACCCGGGCCACTGCCTCCAATCCCTCTGGGCTATAGGTGCCGGCTCGGATATTATAGGTCATCGCCGTCAGGGTCAGCACCGGACTCGCCTCAGCTCCATTTTTTCGGCACCCAAACCCGTGGTACAAGCCGCTTCCCGGGAACGAGTCAACTTAACCACCTGGATGATCGCCATTGCTCTCTCCCCTCCAGATTGGGCGTATTCTACCACAGGTCGTCGCGGCACGACAAATCCGCTAAGGAAACTATTGTAGCGAGGCCCGGTCACCCGGTCCAAGCTTGACCTGTACGGCGACTTGTGGTAGACTGACCGCCCGAAGGGGAAAACAATCCTACACTCCCTATGAGCTTGTGGCAATAGACAGTCTGGACAGGGGAGCCTGCACCCGCAAGGACGCGGGGGCCATCGTGGAGGACATTGTCCGGGCCGTTGACCCCCTCCGCAAGCGGACAGGCCGCGAGTCACAGAAAGGCGGCACCCTTTCCAAAAGCGAGCAGCAGATGCCGGCCATCGCCTCAGCGCTCGCGGCCAGATCCCGGGTACCGTTTCCGGATAGGCCCAGCACGGGCCTGTTTCCGGTGCTGGTGGAAGCCCTCTTTCAGATTATCCAGGACGCCCACGTCCAAAGGCCCACCATCCCGCCGGTGGAGCAGAATCCCCTCGCGTTCCTCTCCGTGGCCAGCCGGGGCTATGTGCTCCAGAGGGCGAAGAGCGTTCTGCAAGACACCGTTACCACCTTGCAGGAAAACGAGATGATCCAGGAGGCATACCACGGGGGATCATGATCAGAGCAATACTCATTTCGCTGTCCAAATCCCAGGCTATCAAGAGCCTCATCCTGCGCTTTGGCTTGGCCAGGCGCGCCTCCCGCCGCTTCGTGGCTGGCGAGAACCAGGAAGAGGTGATCCCGGTACTCAAGGACCTGAACGCCAAGGGGATGGTCACCACCCTGGACATCCTGGGCGAGAATGTCCTTAACCCCGAGGACGCGAGGAGGGCTACGGGGGAATACCTCCGGCTTCTTGACCGGCTGGCCGCATCCGGGGTGCACTCCCATGTCTCGGTGAAGCTCACCCAGATGGGCCTGGACCTGAGCCAGGAGCTCTGTCAGGTCGATCTGGAGAAAATCGTGGGTAAGGCCCGGGAGACAGGTACCTTCGTCCGGGTGGACATGGAGGGGTCCCCCTACACTGAGGCAACCCTGCAGGCCTATTTGAGCGTCCGGCAGAAGTATAGCAACGTGGGCATCGTCATCCAGTCCTACCTCTACCGCAGCAAAAAGGACGTTGAGGACCTCATCGCTCAGGGGGTGGCCAATGTGCGTTTATGCAAGGGGGCATACCTGGAGCCAAAGAGCATAGCTTTCCCCCGGAAGAAGGACGTGGACGCCAACTACATCGCCCTGGTGGAGAGGCTATTCGCGCCCCAGGCCCTGGCCAATGGTGCCTATCTGGCCCTGGCCACCCACGATGCCCGGATAATAGCCTGGGCCAAGCGGGACGTGGCCCAGCACAATATCCCTCGGGACCGCTTCGAGTTCCAGATGCTCTACGGCATCCGCCGGGACCTCCAGCAACAACTGGCCCA
>JACQYG010000320.1 GCA_016208345.1 Chloroflexota bacterium | reverse complement strand
GCCACGCCCGCCGTCATCGTTGTCACCGCCACACCCGCTGCCACGCCCGCTCGTCCCACGCTCACCGCCACGCCGGTCCCGTGGGTCCAGGCCAGGATCGTTTTCAGCCGGGACGGTGACATCTACGTGAAAAACGCAGATGGCGCAGGCGAATGGAGGTTGACCGACAATCCAGCGGCGGATAGTGAACCCGCCTGGTCGCCAGACGGCCGGCGCATCGTGTTCGTCTCCGGCCGCAATCGCCAACAGGATTCTAAAGGCTCCCACTTCACTTCCCTCTATATCATGGATGCCGATGGCTCTCACCTGACCCCGCTGGCCTATCCAGGCTATGCGGACACCGAAACCTACGATCATTTTCCTTCCTGGTCACCTGATGGAACTCGAATCGTCTTTCACCGGAATTGCCAGCTTGCCGTTGTGAAGCCTGACGGATCGGGCCTGGCCATATTGGCGCCCTATGTTCCTGGGCTGCCGTGCGCGGCTCATCCAACATGGTCGCCCGATAGCCGTCGGATCGCTTTTTCTTCACCGAGACCTGCGCCCGTCTGTCCCGAGGCTGGCCCATGTTATCATGATTTCTACGTGGTCAACGCTGATGGGTCGGGCCTTCTCAAGTTGGCGACTCTGGTGTCGGAAGGGCCCATGAACTCCTATATGGTCTGGTCACCCGATGGCAGCCAGGTTGCCTTCGCGGTAGGTGGGGACCGCAACTATGCTGTGATGAATAGCGATGGCAGCGGAAAGGGTATAGGCCGTTCTCGCTGTCAACTCGGAGCGTTTTGCCGCAACTACATAATGAATAGCGATGGCAGTGGCAAACCCGCGGAGACCGAGCGCATCCCAGACTCCTGGCACCCCTGGTATTACCCGCAGTGGGTCAAAGGCGGTAGCCCCCAACTCCAGGCCCGCGCCTTCGCTGAGCCCATCCTGGCTGCCATTGCCAACCGGCCGCCGGATTTTGAGGACGATTTCTCCACCGCCGATAAAGGGTGGAAGTGGGATGCTCGCGAGGCCGACTGGGTGAAAATCGCTGAAGGGGTGGAGCGGGTTAGTGGCCCTCTCAGACAAGAGCACAAGCAACTCTGGAGCAAGAACTTTGTCTTCGAGGTCCAGGTTCGACTACTGGCTAGTCGGGGTGAGATTGGCTCTTTGTTTCGTTCTTCGAACGTAGGCTGGTACCACTTTTTGGTGCGTGTCGAGGACAATTTTTGGGTAGCTCTGAAGTTCGATCAAAAGAAGGGACTTAAGCAAGAGATATCTGCGGGCCAAGACAACCTTCTTCCACCAGGTAAGGCCAATCGGGTCACCATTATTGCCAGGGAGAGCCAATTCGCGGTTTACCTCAACGGAAAGCCGACGGTCTATTTTGAGGACGCGAGCTTCACCGAAGCCGGTGCCCTGGTGCTGCATCTTGGGGTTTCGCCAGAGGAGCCAGCGGAGGGCGAATTCGACAACGTGAAGTTGTGGGACCTGGACAAGGTGACGGGGCTGCCGTGAGGGGTGCGACTCCGCAACCTGACACACGACTTACTGGCAAATCGTCCGCCGCAGGCGGACTTTTACCCCCTTGAAATGGGTAGCAGGCCAATCGTATTGGCCGTCGTGATCCCGCTTGGCCTTTCAGCGTCCGCCGCAGGCGGATTGGCCGTTCAGGATGGAAAAGTAGCCTGTCCCCTTTTCCACTTCTAAGGCATTAGCTTTGCCTCGGCGCGACCGGGCGTCCCCTCGCGCTCGTAGCCAATGGTGCGCAGCCCTTTGAGGGGGGCTAGCAGCCTGGCGATGCCCGCGTCCACGCCAATCTTCTCTAGCTCTGCCCCGTCGATGTTCACGATGCGATCCCCGGGGTTGAGGCCAGCCTTGTCCGCTCGCCCCCCTGGGCCCACCTGAACCACCGTGAGGCGACTATCGCTTCTGCCCACCATCATGTCTGCGGGGGTTTGAATGAATTGTATTTCCGTTGGCTGCGTCTCTCCCTTATGAAGGATGCCCAAGCTCAGCCTGGTCTCGAACGGCTTCGTGAGTCGCTCCAGCGCCTTTTCCAGGCCCAGCTTGGACACCTCCACCCCATCTATGGTCACGATGGTGTCTCCCCTTTTGCAGCCAAGGATATCCGCCGCGTGCTCAGGATAGGCTTCGATCACCAGGAGGCGGTTATCGCGCGTGCCAACCTCCATCTCAATGGGGGTCTGAACGAACCACACCTCTACGGGCTGGGTTTCACCCGCGTGCTGCACACCCAGCCGCATCTTGGGGCGCCGGCGCATCAGTTGGGTGAGGGCTTTTTCGACCCCCAGCGTCGGGATTGGCACGCCGTCGATGGCCGTGATGACATCGCCGGCCACAAGGCCGAGTAGCTCCGGTGGCTCGCCGGGGCCTATCGGAAGCACCACCAGGCGGCTGTCGCGCGCGCCTACATTCATCCACAGGCTGGTCCCGGAGAACCACACCTCCTCAGGTGTGGTCTCCCCTTTGTGCAGCACGGTCAGCCGCAGCATCATAAAGGGAGATTTACTCAGACGTTCTATGGTCTTGTCTATGCCTAGCTTGGGCAACTCCACCCCATCAATGGCGACGATCTCATCTCCAACCTTGAGGCCGAGTATGTGGGCGGCCCCTCCATCGTGAATATGAAGCACGGAGAGGCGCTTTTCGCGCAAGCCAACCAGCATCTCGACCGGAGCTTGGAAAAAGGCCACTTCTCTAGGCTGTGCCTCTCCCTGGCTGAGGACGGATAGCCGTAGTCCTGGGCTCCACCGCTTCAGGCGCTCAAGGGCTTTCTCCGCGCCCAGCTTGGCCGGATCGGTGCCGTCGAGGGCCACGATGGTATCGCCGGCCCGGAGGCCGAGCATGTCGGAGGGTTCGCCGGGAGTCACGTGCAGCACTTTGATGCGCTCATCGTATGCTCCGACGCTCATCCAGGGAGCGGAGTCCGAAAACCACACCTCCACGGGCCGTGTCCCTGCCTTGGGCAGGATGGTGAGGTGGAGTCTCTCCTTGGGATAGCGCGCCAACGTCTGTGCAGCCTGCTCTGGACCCAGCTCCTGGACCTTTTCCCCTTCGATGGCGAGGATGGCGTCGCCGACCCCTAGACCGAGCCGTGCGGAATGTCCTTCGGGGCCCACGTTTGAGATCAGCAAGCGGTCGTCTCGCACGACAACCATCATTCCGAAGCGTCCAACGTCCACTTCTCCAGGCGGCAGCACCTTGGTCAGAGGGCGCAGCGCTTTGGTCAGAGGGCCCTCGGGGCCAAAGAGCGGGCCGATGATTTGCTTGGCCTCATCGGGCCAGCCTGGAGGAAGGGACCGCATGGCCACCAGGATGAGCAAGACAAAGAAGGCTATGGCGATGCCCTCCTTCACCACGTAGGGCACGGGCCCCAACTGGCGGAGGCGGCGGAGCAGTGGAGCGGGGCGTTCCCCTTCGCTGATAATGGGTATGGTCGCGCGCTCCAGCGGCGCTGGCGCAGGGGGAGCCACTGGCACGGAGACGGCGGGCGCAGCGATGCCAGTTGTGGCCGCAGCCACGGCATTTGCGAACTCCTCCCCGGTTTGAAAGCGGTCCTGGGGGGCTTTGGCCAGGACCTTCATGACCACCCTATCCACGGCCTCAGGCAACTGGGGTTGCAGGGTCCTGGGCAGCACCAGCGGGTCCCGGATGTGCTTGAGCACCACCGCCAGGGGAGTGTCGGCGCTGAAGGGCACTTGCCCCGTGAGCATCTCGTAGAGCACAATGCCCAGGGAGTAGAGGTCGGAGCGGCTGTCCACCGGTCGTCCCTCTCCCTGTTCCGGCGACATGTACTCAGGAGTGCCCACGCTCGCCCCGGTGCGGGTCATCTGCGCCGTCTCGGTGAGCCTGGCGATGCCGAAGTCGGTGAGGACGACCTCATTTTCCTCGGTGAACATAATGTTGGCGGGCTTGATGTCGCGGTGCAGAATGCCCCGGCCATGGGCGTAGTCCAAAGCTTTGCCCACCTCGCGTAGGATGCGCGCCATTTCATCCAAGGGCAGGTGTTCGCCCCTCTCCCCCAGCTCAGCCAACCTGGCCTTGAGGGTGGGTCCCTGGATGAACTCCATGGCCATGTAGTAGGTGTCGCCCTCGACGCCAAAGTCGTGGACCTGCACGATGTTGGGGTGGCGCAGCCGCGCTACGGCTCTGGCCTCGCGGTGGAAGCGCTGCAGGAAGGTCTGGTCTTGGGCGAAATGGGGATAGAGAACCTTGAGGGCCACGTAACGGTCGAGGCCGGGGTGATAGCCTCTGTAGACTATGGCCATGCCCCCGCGTCCGAGCTGCTCGATGACGCGGTAGGGGCCTAGCGTTCTGCCCACCAAGCCCATGGCACACACGGCACTCACCCTTAATCTATGGAACCCTGCGCCTACTGCGTCTTCATTCTATCATAGTACGGGTGTAGTATCAAATATTGCGAAAGGAAAGGGGACAGGCTACTTTTTCACCTGATGTCCCGGAATTTCGGGGCCTCCGACACCACAAGGGTGTCGGTATCCAATTGTCATTCCCGCACTCGTCCCTTTTGTCATTCCCGTGAAAGCGGGAATCTAGAAAGCGTCTGGATTCCTGTTTCCGCAGGAAGGACATCGGTACTCCCTTGTTGTGCCAAGAGTTGC
>JACQYG010000294.1 GCA_016208345.1 Chloroflexota bacterium | reverse complement strand
GTCGGGCAGGTCGTGCTCAACAATGTCCCAAATCTGCTTCAGATCAATGCCCAGGTATTCGTGTACTACAACGTTCCGAAATGCAGCGATGCTGCGCCAATCCACATCAGGTCGGCCTGTTTTTAAGGACTCGGAAATCCGCTGTGTGGATTCGGCCAGGGTATGCAGGTTACGCAGGACAGCATCTTGTGTTTTTGCGTCAGAGAAGAAAACATGCTTGCCTTCCGCAGTGCGTGCAATACACTCTTGGATGTGCACCAGGTAGAGTCGGTCGTCATGTGCAGTCATAGCGGCACGGCCTCCTTGACGACACGCTCACGAATGTACCAGTGAAGTCCATCTTCCGTCACGACATCCACCTGGCGACCGAGCAGTTCCTCTAGGTCCGCTATCAGGCCGCCAGGGAAAAATGGTGTGCGGCCAGGCCCAGCGTCCACCAACAGATCCACGTCGCTGTCCGGCTCAGCCTCGCCCCTCGCTGCTGAACCAAAGACGCGTACGTTACGTGCCCCATGCTGCGCGGCGATGCGCAGGATGTCTTCACGCTTTTCTTTCAACAGCTCGTCAATGCCCATACCCCAACCTCTTCAAATTCCCCCGAATCGCTTTCTCCAACTTCGACGATTCAATGAAATGGTTGCCGAGCTTCGCCTGCCACGTATGATGGGTACCTATAAGGGGCACAATGTCATCTAACCACCAGATTTGCGCTATTATAACCTGGCCCCGGCCTGAACGCAAGCTTGGCTGACTCTTTACTAGTAAAGAAACCATAGAGGTGCTATAATACCGCAAAACGCTCAACCGGAGCCTTGGTATGACCATTACGCTGCAAAGTATATACGTGCTCGTGGCCTTGATCATCGCGCTGGATGTGCACGAGTTCAGCCACGCTCTGATGGCCCACCAACAGGGCGACGATACGCCCAGGTATCTGGGCCGACTCACCCTCAATCCCCTGGCCCACCTGGACCCCCTGGGCACCCTGATGATGTTTCTGATGGTGTTTCGGGGTTTTGGCTTCGCCTGGGGCAAGCCGGTGCCGGTGAACCCGATGTACCTGCGCAGTGGGTTTCGGGTGGGAATGGGCATCGTGAGCCTGGCCGGGCCCCTGTCCAACTTCGTTCTGGCGGCGCTGTTCGGCCTGCCGGTGCGGCTGGCCTCTTTTTGGGCCCTGCCGCAGCCCCTGATCCTGTTCTTTGCCATCGCCGCCCAGATCAACATCTGGCTGGGTTTGTTCAACCTGATCCCCCTGGCGCCATTGGATGGCTCCAAGGTGCTGCAGGGCATCCTGGGGGCGGTGCGGGAGCCGTGGGCCTTCGAGTTGGGCAACGTCCTGATGCGCCTGGACGCCCAGGGGCCTATGATCCTGGTGATGGTCATCCTGGTGGACTCATTTCTCCCCATCAGCATCTTGGGGTCAATCCTGGGCCCGCCCAACCATCTTCTGCGCTGGCTCTTCCTGGGGGGTTGATAGATGGGGGCGGCTGGGGCGGGAGGTTACCGGTTCAAGCAGTTCTGGAACGCCGTCACGGCCCGGGTGCGCCGGGAAGAGCTGGCCATCCTGGACCGCTACCTGGCTCCACCACAACGGGAACTCTTCCGTCGCCTGGATGTGGCCGACCAGCGCCACAGCCTGGACGTTTTCTACGCCCTGCGGGGACGGGGCTACAGCGACCGTGAGCTTTTGCAGGCGGCCCTCTTGCACGACATTGGGAAATCAGGCGTGAAGATCCGCCTTTGGCAGCGGGTGGCGCTGGTGCTGATCCGATGGCTACGGCCGGGATGGGTGGAGCCCCTGGCCTGGGGCGACCCGTATAGTTGGCGTTATCCCTTCTATGTACAACTGAAACACTCGGAGATGGGGGCGGAGATGGCCGCCCGGGTGGGCGCCTCCCCGGGGGTGGTGGCACTCATACGCGATCACCAACAACCCCGCTCCAACCGGCGCTGGCACACCATGGAGGATAAGCTGATGGCCGCCCTGCAATGGGCGGACGGCATCAACTGAAAGGAAAGTCACGTGTCGCAAAAGATCGCCATCGTGGGTTTGGGCTACATCGGTGCCTCCCTGGGCCTGGCCCTGAAGGCGGCCAGGGTGGACGCGGAGATCGTGGGACATGACCGCGAGAACGACGTAGCGGCCAAAGCAAAGAAGATCGGGGCGGTGGATCGAACCCATTGGAATCTAATCTCAGCGGTGGACGAGGCTGGGCTGGTGGTCCTGGCCATCCCGGTGATGGCTATGAAGGTGACCCTGGAGGCCATTGCCCCCTACCTCCAGCCGGGATGCGTGGTCTCCGATGTGGCCAGCACCAAGGTTCCGGTCCTGGCCTGGGCCGATGCCGCCCTGCCCCGGACGGTGAGCTTCGTCGGCGGTCACCCCATCGTCAAGAAAGCAGGATCAGGCATCGACTTGGCCACTCGCGGCCTCTTCCAGGGCTGTACCTACTGCGTTTTGCCGTCGCGGCAGGCTTCGCCGGAAGCGCTGGAGACGGTGCTTGGCATGGTTTCCGCCATTGGCGCCACTCCTTATTTCATTGACCCGGCCGAACACGATAGCTTCGTTGGCGGGGTTAGCCACCTGCCCTTGCTCCTGTCCACGGCACTGGTGAAAGCCACGGCGGGGAGCCCGTCGTGGCGGGAGATGCGCAAGGTGGCCGGTGGAGATTACGGCGAGATGTTGGCCCTGGCCCAGGGTGAGGCGCAAGCTCGAGTGGACCTCTGCGAACTCAACCGCGAAAACCTCGTGCGCTGGTTGCAGGCGTATGCCGAGGCCCTGGAGCAGCTACGGCAGCAGATCGCCCAGGGGTCGGAGGAGTTGCTGGGGATTTTTCAAAACGCCTCCGAAGCCAGGGACCGCTGGCTGGACGAGGGTCCAGAGAACATGGACAAGGCCTTCTCCGAACTGCTCCCGACGCCCGGAAAGCAATTGCGGCAGATCTTCCTGGGAGGCGGCAGGCCACGGCGCTAGCTGAGGGTCCGCGCACCGGGCCTATCGGCCACAGCTCTAGAGCGGGTCTACCCTTGACAACCAATTGGGATTGCTCTATAGTTACGGCGGCTCTTAGAGTGGAGTGATATGGATAAGGTCGTGCTGGCTTACTCCGGAGGGCTGGACACCTCGATATCCATCAAGTGGATCCCGGAGAAGTATGGGC
>JACQYG010000293.1 GCA_016208345.1 Chloroflexota bacterium | reverse complement strand
CCTTGGCCCGGGCCAGTCCTCGTTGGCGGAGATCTGCCCGGAGTTCCGGCTCGCCCAGGAGGCGGAGAAGTGCCTTGGCTATCTCTCCTGGGGAGGCCGGATCGAAGAGCAAGGCAGCATCTCCAGCAACCTCCGGGAGGGAGGAGGAATTGGCGCAGGCCACCGGAGCCCCGCAGGCCATGGCCTCCAACACGGGTAATCCAAAGCCCTCCCAAAGGGAGGGGAAAACGAAGGCGGTGGCCAGGCGGTAGAGCGCTGGCAGGTCCTCCTCAGGCACCTCCCCCAGGCTGACCACACTGTCTTCCAGGCCCAAGGACAGGCTCAGTTGCCTGGCGCTAGGGAAGCGTTTGTCCTCCTTCCCGGCCACAATCAGCTTAACGTCTTCCTGGCCTATGCTTTGCCGGTTTGACCGCACCACCGACCAGGCCCGCATCAGCCCTGGCAGGTTCTTGTGAGGCTTGTTTATGCCTAGATAGAAGACATAGACCTGGGGAAGGCCATACCTGGCCCTGACCTGGCGGTCGTGATCGCCATCAGGCGTAGCGGTGAAGTCGTGGCCAACCCCTGGCGGTATGGTGACGAGCTTGTCCAGTGGCACCTTGAAGAGCAGCGCCAGGTCCCGTTGGGACGATGCGGAGAAGTTGATCACGCACCTGGCGCTCGTGATCGCCAACCAGGTGGCGATACGATAGGCTACTCTCGCCGCTGCCGAGGGCAGGTGCTGGGGATAACGGGCCCCGATGGCATCGCCGATGGTAACCACGGAGGGGCAGGGCAAGAAGTAGGGCTTCACGTAGTACGGCGAGTGCAACACCTCCAGGCCCAGTCGCCGGGCCAGGCCGGGCCAGAGAAGCTGCTCCCGGACCGAAACAGCCGGAAGAGGGCAATCCACCAGATGCACGTTGGCCATTTCGCGTAGTCGGGAAATATCGTGCCGCGTGTTGGTGGCCCCGGGTTTAATTACTAGCAAAGAAGTGGCCGGATCGGCCTTGGCCAGGGCCTGGATCAGGTGGAAGGTGTAGCGCCCCAGCCCGGGGTAATGATCATTGATGTAGCGCCCGTCTATGCCGATCCTCACAACCGATCCTCGTGTTCTTTAGCAGTAGAGAAGACCTGTTGGTAGACCTGCAACGTGGCCTGAGCAGTCTTCTGCCAGGTGAACTGCTTCGCCCGCTCCAGGCCTCTAGCCCGCAACGTGGTCCTCAGGCCCTCATCGGAGATGATGCTTTGTATCGCTGTGGCCAGGCCGGCGGCGTCGGTAGGCGCAACCATCAGGCCGGCATCGCCTACCACTTCTGACAGGGAGGAAGTATTGGATGTGACCACGGGGGTGCCACAGGCCATGGCCTCCAGGGGTGGCAGCCCAAAGCCCTCGTAGAATGAGGGGTAGACGAACAGCTCCGCCCCGCGGTACAGGGCGGGCAGGTCGGCTTCGGGGACCAGCCCCAGGAAAGTCACCCTTCGTTCCAGGCCCAGGGCACGGACCTGGTCGAAGATGCCCTGGTAGAGCCAGCCTTTCTTCCCCACGATGACCAGGTCGTGCTGGACCTTGGCAGGCAAGGAGCGATAGGCCTCTAATAGCAACGATAGGTTCTTGCGAGGTTCAATGGTCCCGACGAAGAGCAAGTAGGGCCGGCGAAGGCTGTACTTCATTTCTACCCTGGCCTGGGAATCCTGATCCGGGACGGGGCTGAATCGCTCATCCACCCCCAGGACTATGGCTTTGACCTTTTCCTCCGGCGTTCCCAGCCAGCGCATCAGGTCGCGTTTCGTGCTCTCCGAGTCCACGATGACCGCTCGAGCCAGGCCAACCGATTTCGGCACGATCCACCGCAGATACAGGCGATTCAAGGGGGCATGGTGCTGAGGGAACACAAGAAAGGACAGGTCATGGATGGTGACCACCGCCTTGCTATCCTTTACCAACGGCAGTTGATAGTCGGTGCCGTGAAAGATGTCCCCTCTTCCCAGGTAACCATCCATGCCTAGCCCTAAGGAGTGGGCCAACAAGAGCCATAGCCGCCACCTCCGGTCCGACAGGCTGACGGTGTGCGTGAGACAATCGGCAGGGAGGAGGTCGGGTTCTGCTTTTCCGTAGGCGTTGTAGAAGAAGCTGTAAACATTTTCGTGGTCCATGGCCAGCAGGTTCTCTACCAGACACCGGGCATACTTTCCGATGCCAGCAGTTTGCTGCACGGCCGGAGTGACGTCGATCACAATGCGCATGTCGAGGGCAATTATATCGGGTACCATACAACCAGTCAAGCTGTGGAGTAGCGTTGCGCCGGGCTATGCTGTGTGCTATAATCTCGCCGTTGACCTTTTGCTAGTTAGAGGGGAGGCAGCCATGGCTTTCCAAGAGACCGAGCGCAGGTACTACGAGCTGGTTGGCAAACTGAAGGCCGGGCTGATCACCCAGGCGCAATTCGAGAGCGAACTCAGGCAGATGGTGGTGCAGGACAGCGCTGGTCGCTATTGGATGTTGGGCACCCGGACCGGCAAATGGTATTATTACGACGGGAGCAAATGGGTGCCCGGTGAGCCAGCCCCGGCCGCAGGTGGGAGCACCATAACCTCTACGGTGACCAGGGTCGAGCCGGTCACCAGCACCGTCGTGACGGGACAGCCGGTGCCCCTCGCCGACAGGCTGAGGGAGGCCTTATCTACCAGGGTGCTTATGGCTGGACTCGCTGGCGTTCTCGTTGTCTTTTGCTGTAGCCTGGCCCTGTTCACCGTAGCCGTTCCTGATAATCCAGTGCGCCTGGCCCTGGCTGGTGCCGTAACGAGGCCCACTCTTATTCCGAGCCCCACCGCCAGCCCGGCGATAACCGCCACCGCGACCCCCGCTGCTTCCCCTACGGCATCGCCAACCTCCACGCCTCTGCCCTCGGTGGCCCCTTCCGTCACACCCACAGCCGCGCCATCGCCTACGGAGACAGCGATACCGGCTACGCCGAAGCCTACGGTGGTCGTGCCCACCTCGCCGCCGGCGCCCACCTCGCCCCCGGCACCTACGCCCACCACCCGCCCTCCTGCCGTGGCCGGGCGCCTTTTCTTCACGGTCTACGATTCGGCACGGCGGGTGAATGAGATCTTTCGCATGAATGCCGACGGGTCCGGCCTGACCAGGCTGATCAGCACTCCCAATCAAGGTATTGGGCCAGCGATCTCGGATGACGGGAGAGTGGTTTTCCAGTCCTTGAGGGACGACATGAGGGGGATCGCGTTCATCAACCCCGACGGCAGCGTGGCTCGGTTCAAGAATTACCAGGTATTTGTGGAGGATGCCATGCCCTCGTGGTCGGACGATGTCCGCAGGGTGGTCTTTGCCTCCAATCGGGCTGGGGACAAGCTCTGGCGGCTCTACGTCATGAGAACGGATAACAGCTATATAGAAAGAGAGATACCTTTCGGCCAATATCCCTCGTGGTCTCCGGATGGAGGCAGGATAGCCTACCGGGGCATCTATGACCAGGGTGGGCTCTGGGTGATGAACGCGGATGGCAGCGGAAAGGTGCGTCTGATCTACAGTGGCAACGACACCTCGCCGTCCTGGTCGCCGGACGGCGGCCACCTGGCTTATATGTCCGATGAGG